>DAISYT010000107.1:0-7083 GCA_036825175.1 Candidatus Cloacimonadota bacterium | reverse complement strand
CAACGAGTTTTGTTAACGTGCTTACCATTTCCTCGCCTTTACCGAGTTTTTTATCGTCAGCAAAGTCCGTTGCTTTTATTACATCGAGTTGATTTGCTTCAGCAATTTTGGCTATAATTTGATTTAATCCTTCACCAATTTCTTTATGATTTTTAAGTTTTACCAGATCGTGAAAACTTCCGCCCTCAGGTATTATGATTATGGCATCTTCTTTCCCATAATATTTATCCGTAACATATTTCAGAAAGAGCAAAACAAGAACATAATCCTTATATTGTGATGCATCCATGCCTCCACGTAATTCATCACAGCTTTTCCATAATGAGCTGTACAACTCACTCTTCTTTATCGCCATGTTATATCCTGCCGATTTTTTTTGTTCATTAAATTCTGAGTTGTTTGAACTCGTCAATGTTATTTATAAGCACATTACTTTTTATTGGATTTTCTTATTGAAAATCAAAACTCGATATTTACGAAATCGAATTTATTATTATTTCAAAAACTAAATAAACATCAAGCATAACTCATCATTTGATGCTTGACGATTAATTCGTAAAAAATTTTGTTATTCGCATAAAAAAAAATGGAGGTAATGATGAAGTATTCTTTTTTATTAATCATTTTCCTATCCTTACTTTTTTGGGTCGGATGCAGTAAAACCGAAATGTTTGATAACATTGATCAGCTCAGTCAGAAAACCTTTGCCGTTCCCACCGGCACAATTGCCGATCAACTGGTTCTTTCCAAGTTTCCCGATGCCAAATTTGCTTATTATAACAGCGTGCTGGATGCCTGCATGGCAGTAAAAATCGGGAAAGCCGACGCCGCTGCTTACGACGAACCAATCCTGAAAAATATCGCTGCCAAAACCTCCGGATTGAAAGTGTTACCTCAGATGATCACTTTTGATAATTATGGTTTCGCAGTACGACAGGACAATCTCGAACTTAAACAATCCATCGATCAGGTACTCTCCGAACTAAAAGCAAACGGAACTTACGACGAGATGATGCAAAGATGGTTCCCGGAACACGGCGCTCCGGCAGCTATGCCGGAAATTACTTTTGCGAACGAAACCGGCATTCTTCGGTTTGGAACTTCTTCCGTTACCGAACCGTTCTCCTTTGTTAATAGTCAAGGTGAAGTAGTCGGTTTTGATATCGAATTAGCCGAATATGTAGCAAAAGCGTTGGGCAAAGAATTAGAAATTGTAAATATGGATTTTGGTGCCATGATCCCGGCTTTGATGTCTGGTAAAGTCGATTTGATCGGCGCCTGCATCACCATTTCCGAAGAAAGAAAAAAGAGTGTTTTATTCTCCGAGCCTTATTATATAGGGGGAATTGCTGCACTGGTAAAAGACCATAAAAAATGAGAATTAAGCGATCTAATTTATTAATTTTATTACTGATTACGATTCTGTTTGGCTGTGAAAACAAAGCACATTTTGTCGAAACTATCGACGACGTAAAAACAGGCAAAATAGCCATCACCGTGGGAACGACCGGCGAGAAAATCGCCTACCGGCAATTTCCCAACGCTCAGATCATGGGATTCGATAATCGGGCAGATTTGATCGTTGCTCTCACCACCGATAAAGTAGATGCTGTCATCATCTCCGAACCTACTGCCAAAATGGTGTGCAGGCAAAATCCGAATTTGATAATATTTCCCGATAAACTGAATTTCGAGGATGCTGCTATCGCAGTAAAAAAGGGAAGACCGGAATTATTACAGGAACTGAATAACTCTATCGACGAGTTGAAAGCCGCAGGTTATTTTCCGGTTTTGGAAGACAGATGGTTCGGTACGGACGATGCTGTTATCGATGAAAAAGATGTGCAGGCTGCCTCAACCGGAGAGCAGCTTATCGTAGGCATCGATGGCGGAACACAGCCGTTTTGCTTTCTCGATAAAAACCAGGAATTAAGCGGCTACAGCACAGAATTGGCATATAAAATCGGTGAAAAAATGCACCGCAAAATCGTCTTTGAAAACATGTATTTCTCATCGCTTCTGGCAGCGCTTCAATCCGGGAAAATCGATGTGATTATCGCCAATATGACACCGACGGAAGAACGCAAAAAAGCCGTGGATTTTACACAATCCTATTATTCGCAATCTCAGATCATGCTGGTAAAGAAGTCTCAAAATGCTACAAAGATGTCTGTTTTAGCTGATATTAACGGTAAAAAAGTTGGCGTGCTGTCCGGTACGATTTTTGATCAGTACGTGCAAGATCACTTCAAAGAGGCAAAAGTAAGCATTTACACTTCCACCGCCGATATATTGATCGCACTCAAAACCAAAAAGATCGATGCGACCATGCTCGACCTGTTTTCTGCCCATACAATCATGCATCGTGAACCGGAAATCGGTATGCTGGCAGACAATGTTTTTTCTAATTCGCTGGGTTATGGTTTCAACAAAAACAATCCGCAACTTCTGGAACGCTTCAACCAATTTTTAAAAGAAATAAAAGACGACGGGACTTATGATAAAATCTATGCCCGTTGGTGTACTAACGATCCGGAAAAAGCCGAACTTCCCACCTTTACTTCGCAAGAATCAGACGAACATATTGTCGTGGGTGTTTCGGTCGCCGATCTGCCGTATGTGGCTATAAAGAATGGAAAATACGTCGGTTTCGATATCGAAATGCTGAAAACATTCGGGCAATACGAACATCTGCAAATCGACTTTCGAACCATGGAATTTTCTTCTTTGATTTCCGCTCTGGCTTCGGGAAAAGTAGATATTATTGCCGACGGTATCGCCATCACACCGGAACGCCAAAAGCAAATAAATTTCTCGGATGGCTATCTGGATTTCACAGCTGCTGTGATTGTTTTAAAAGAAAATCTGCCATCCACTCCGGCGGAACAACCCGCCGGGAAAAAATCGTTCTGGGATGGTCTGGTGGAAAGCTTCAATAATAATATCATTCTGGAAAATCGTTACCTTCTTATCTGGGATGGCTTGAAAACAACCGTGATTATTTCCATTCTTTCCGCCCTTTTCGGCACATTACTCGGAGCAATAGTCTGTTTCTTCAGAATGTCGAAAGCTAAAGTTCTGAAAGCGATTGCCAGCGTTTACATCAGTCTGTTGCGCGGAACTCCGGTATTGGTGCTATTGATGATAATTTTTTATATTATTTTCGCTTCCGTGAACATCAGCCCGATCATCGTGGCAGTTTTCGCTTTTGGTTTGAATTTTGCCGCTTACGTTTCCGAGATGTTCCGTACCGGTATCGAAGGTATAAACAGGGGACAAACGGAAGCCGGTATCGCTTTGGGATTCAATAAATTACAAACATTTTTCCATATCGTTTTGCCACAGGCGATTAAAACGATTTTACCGGTTTATAAAGGAGAATTGATTTCGATGGTAAAAATGACTTCCGTGGTCGGTTACATTGCCGTGGAAGACCTTACCAAAGCCAGCGACCTGATCCGCAGCCGCACATTCGATGCCTTCTTCCCGCTGATCATGGTTACGATTCTCTATTTCCTTATTTCGTGGATTTTGCTTTCATCTCTGGGACATCTGGAAAAGATCAGCGATCCCAAATCCCGCCGTCACAAAAAGTTGAGGCTGAAATGATAAAAGTTGAACATCTCTCCAAAAAATTCGATTCTTTGACCGTTCTCAAAGATGTAAATACTGAAATTCACAAAGGTGAAGTCATCTCCATCATCGGACCTTCCGGCACCGGAAAAAGCACCTTCCTGCGCTGCCTGAATTTGCTGGAAAAACCGTCCAGCGGAAAAATATTCATCGATGATATCGATATCCAGGCAAAGGATACGGACATCCATAAAATCCGCGAAAAAATGGGCATGGTCTTCCAATCTTTCAACCTGTTTTCACACCTCAGCGTGTTGCAAAATCTTACCATCGGACCGATAAAATTATTGGGTAAGAAAACAGAAGAAGCCGAACAGAAAGCCATGGAACTGCTCAGTTTGGTGGGTTTGGCAGATAAAGCCGATTACCTGGAAGACGAACTCTCCGGCGGACAAAAACAGCGAGTGGCGATTGCCCGTTGTCTGGCAATGGAGCCGGAAATTATCTTGTTCGACGAACCGACTTCCGCACTCGATCCCACCATGGTAAGCGAAGTACTGGCTGTTATCCGCCGCCTGGCGCGGGATGGCATGACGATGGCGATCGTGACGCACGAAATGGATTTTGCCCGTGATGTTTCCAACCGCATTTTTTACATGGACGAAGGTATTATTTACGAAGAAGGTTCTCCCCAGCAGATTTTTGAACATCCTAAAAAAGCTAAAACCAGAGAATTTATTAACCGTATCCGCAGCTTTAATTTCGAGATCGCATCGGTTAATTACGACCTTTATGCCATGAATGCGGAAATCGAAAATTTCTGCGAAAAACATGTTATCAAAAAAAATCTGGTGAGTAAAGTCCTGCTCGTGGTGGAAGAGCTGATCGAATTCCACAGGAATCATCTGCCGGAGTTGAAGCTGACTTTGAAAATTCTTTTCTCCGAAAAATACAATAATCTCGAAATCAGGTTAATCAATCACATCGACGATTCTTCTATCTACAAAGCGGAAGTAATCGATGAAGAATTGGGCTTCACGCTCATCAGGAAAATGGCTGACAGCCTGGAATTCTGCGAAGATGGTCCGAAAACGACGATTAAAGTTTTGATGAAGGTATAGAGAAACAAAAACTGTCATATTAATTCCGCAAAATGCCAAATAAAAAATGATCGGACATTTTAGCATCCGGTCTGATTCTTAACCGCTATTTTCCTGAAAAATCAAGCAGTCAGGAAAAAATAATTGACATCGTACCTGCAATTTAATAATTTTCCGACTGATTAACAAAATAAAAGAGGAGGATATTATGAAGAAGTTTGTTTGGTTGGTTGCATTGATTTTTAGTTTTAGTTTACTTTTGGCTCAAAATGCATGGATTAATGAATTGCATTACGATGATACGGGTGTTGATATTAATGAATTTGTAGAAGTTATAATCGAGAACTCTTCCAGTTACTCATTAAGTGATTTTGCGATTGTGTTATATAATGGAAATGGTGGAACAGTTTATGGCTCATATTTACTCGATACATTCACTGAAGGAACAACATATGGTACATTTACGATTTATTCAAGATTAATTGCAGGAATTCAAAATGGAGCACCGGATGGTTTATGTTTAAGCTATCAAAGTACTTTAATTACCGGTCAATTCTTATCATATGAAGGGACAATCACTGCTACTGACGGAGTTGCTAATGGAGTAACATCTACAGATATGGGTGTATTTGAAGATGGAAACGATTTGGAAGGAAATTCCTTACAACTTGCCGGAAGTTCTCTAAATTATAGTGGCTTCACCTGGCAAGCCCCGGCTACTTCTACAATGGGAACGATCAACAATAGTCAATTTTTTGGTGGTCCCGCACCATTATCACTTTCCAGCACTTCCCGCCAATACACCGTTCCTACTTCGGCTCAAACTTGTGATGTGCAGTGCGATGTAACCGGCGGCACCTCTCCTTATACCGTGCTGATAAAATACGATGTAAACGGTGTAGCTCAATCTGATATTACCATGAGTAACACTTCCGGTGACACTTATGTGGGAACCATTCCTGCTCTCAGCGATGGCGACAGAGTAGAATATTACGTGGAAGCAACCGATTCGGCAACCGAAGCAGTCGTTACCAGCAGCACTTATGGTTTATTCTGGGGAGTAAGCCCTCTGTCCAGTGCCAGCGGCTGTATCAGAGAAATCGACGCTGATGGAGTTTTGGTTTACGATGGTTATTATTGCACTGTTACCGGCATTGCCACCGTCAATAATGGCGTATTCCAAACATCCAATCTGGAAGTTTATCTGCAAGACGCCTTTGGCGGAATCAACCTGTTCAAATACAGCGATACCACGACCATTACGGAAGGTAACAGCTACACGGTTACCGGAGTTTTAGATCAATACAACGGAAAGACAGAAATCGTTCCCGATGACACTGCTACCCAAATCGTGGATAATGGTTTTTATGCCGTGTTGGATTGCAATGTAAAAACAATCACCGAATTATTATTATCGGCAGAAAATCTGGAAAACACACTGATCGGAATAATGCATGTAAGCAAAGATTCCGGAACCTGGGGAGCAAATCAGAATTTGATTATTTCGGATGGCTCCGGAGCAACTCTGACCTTACGTATCGATGGCGATACCGATCTGGACGAAAATCCCGAACCGACCTGGCCCAAAGATATCGTGGGAATATTCACACAATATGATAGCAGCTCACCTTTTGATTCCGACTACCAGATTTTCCCCCGCAGTTTTGCCGACATCCAGAATGATGGTACACTTCCCGTGGTGCTTTCCTCCTTTACCGGAGTTTGTACGAACGGCATTCCCACTTTGCATTGGACAACCCAATCCGAAATCGAAAATTCCGGCTGGTATATTTATCGCAGCGATTCTGCCGAAGGTTGGGATGCAGGAAATATTATTCAGTGTAATACCGAGATGATCGAAGGAATGGGTACCACTTCCCAGGCTACAAATTATTCATATCCCGATATTTACGATATCGTGGAAGGCGACACTTACTACTATTGGCTGCAAAGCGTCAGCATCAGCAGCGCAGTGGAATTGTACGGACCGGTTTCCATTCTGGTGGAAATCGAAGAAGAACCGATTATCGTTCCCGATTTACCGGAAATGACCTCTTTAAATGCCAATTACCCGAATCCTTTCAACCCGACCACTTTCATAAAATTCGACATCAAAGAAGGTGAAACCGGCAACTTGACGATCTATAATGTATTAGGACAAAAAGTATTGAGCCGGGATTACGAAGCCGGTTATCATAATTTCGCCTGGAATGCCGATCAACAAGCTTCCGGCGTCTATTTCTATAGTTTGAGAACTCCCTCTTATTCTCAAACCCAAAAAATGTTGTTAATGAAATAAATCTACTTTATAAACAGAAACCTTGCGGATGACAGAATCGTTCGCAAGGTTTTCTTTTTTATCGAAAATTCTTTTCGTAAAGCTCTACAATCGGAAATCCACCTGACGCCA
>DAISYT010000106.1:0-7116 GCA_036825175.1 Candidatus Cloacimonadota bacterium | reverse complement strand
TATTAGCTCCTACAGGATTTGATCCTGTCGGCATGGGTGCTGTCACAAAACCAAAATTCACCCAAAGAGAATCATTATCGTCGATCAGGTTTCCATTGGAATCATATAAATTTAGAACTATTTCAGCAGATTCCTGACCACCTGTTCCCAGAATATTAATATCAATTTTACCAGAATAAGCAAATTCCATGGAGTAAACCTGATCAGAAATAACTGTGATCTGAGTGGTTGCTAAAGCAGAATCTGCTTCTGCCGTAATTTCCACTACTCCTGCTTCCACTCCAGGGGAAAAAGTTGCACTAGCAATACCGGCTGAATTAGTTGTACTACTGGGAGTTATATTACCGAATGAAGAAGCAAAAAATACCGTAGTGGATACAGGATTCCCATAATTATCCGTCACTATTGCCGTAGTTGTAGAAGTCTCACCGGCATTAACGTGTACGACCATCGGGTTAGCAACCAGACTAATATTTCGTCCAACTCCAGGTAATATAGTTATCTGTTTTTCTACATATTCATCTTGAGCATATGCCGAAATTGTAGCCTCGCCAGCCCTTTCATCGGTATATAAGTTCACTTTGGCAATTCCATTATTAGTTGTAGCCTGAGCAAGAGTACCAATTTCTTCGCCGGTAGCATTCTGGAAATATCCATCAGTAGTTTCAAAAGTGATTATAGTTCCATCTGCTACCACTCCTGTTGAATCGAAAGCTGTCACTTTAACTTCTACCACTGTGGCAACATGTGCTTCTGCCTGACATACCATTCTCAGTGAATCGATTTGCGGTGTTTCGTAGATTGGAACTTCGATCGTAGAACTAACATCGCCAACAAAAGCATCGATAACAGCCGTTCCTATCGTTCCATCATCCCAGAAAGTCGATGTGGCGACGCCGGTACTATCCGTCATGATGTTGTATAATATGTGTCCCATGGAAGTACGATATTGAACATATTCGCCTGTGACGGCAAAATTATCATCATCCCTTACCACTACAGCAATTTCGGAATAAGTAATGCCGTTATCTGCATAGATATATGCCGGACTTGCAGTCATATTTGAGATATGATATGAAGGTACTTCTTCGATTGAGACAACAACGGTTGTAGAGGAATTAAGAATAGAAGCTTCTATAGTAGCAACGCCAACAATTCCCTGATCATGGAATTCGGTTTTGGCAACACCGTAATTATCGGTAACTGCATAAGCAGATACATAACCGAGTAAATTGCCGGGAGAGAGAATTCGGAAATTCACGGTATCACCAATAGCAGGATAACCATTAGTGTCTTCTACAAATGCTCTGATCACAGAATAAGTGTCTTCGCTGCCATCTGCATAAATCACAGTAGGTGTGGCTGTTAATGTTGTTATAGCTAATTCTTCAGGATCCGGAACCGGGATTACATTTACTATGACCGTCTGACTTGCATCACCGATACTAGCCTGAATAGTAGCTGTTCCAAGCTGTCCGTTATCGTTAAACTGTGATATGGCAATTCCATCTTCACCGGTTACAGCGGTAGCATCCACACTACCTAAAAATAAACCCAGACTGTCGGCTAACACTTTGAAAGAAACTGTTTCGCCTGTGGCGGGCTGTCCATTTACATCGACTACAGTAGCCCGAATTTCCGAGTAAGTTGTCTCATTATTATCGGGATACAAATAAGTGGGAGAAGCCATTACCGATTGAATATTATAGGAAACGACATTCACAACAACAGATCGCTTTTTTCCACCGATCGAAGCCTGAATCGTAACAGATCCAACTTGACCCTGATCATTGAATTGAGCTATGGCAATACCATTGTCACTGGTGGTAGCTGTTGCCGTAACATTCCCTAAAAACACGCCCTGGTCATCTGCCAGAACTTTAAAAGCAACGGTTTCACCGGAAACGGGTGAATTATCTTCATCCACAACCGTAACGGCAATTTCAGAATAAGTGTTGGTATTGTTGTCCGGGAATATCGCATTTGGAGTAGCGATCATACTTTGGATAAAATATTCCGGAACTTCTACCATTCGCTTATCGCAGCCATTTACAAAAAACATGGCAAGAGCTGACAAAATTAATAGAAGTAGAAAATACTTATGCGTTTTCATTTCCCCTCCTTTTATTCTTGGGATTCATCTGTATTTTTCTGTTGAATCAACTTTCGTTCCAATCTCTCATCTACCTCAAAATCTACGTCCCAATCTGAAATCGTTACAACATGAGGTGTAATTTCGATGATAAGATCGGTGTTATCCACAGAATTTACTTTGTGTTGGAATAATTTGCCGATAAACGGAATGTCACCCAGTAATGGAACTTTACTAACAGTAGTAACAATGTTAGAATTCAAAAGACCACCCACGATAATTCTTTTACCATCGGGTACGGTAACCGTGGAAGTGACTCTTCTTACTTTTGTTCTGGGAACATATCCACCGACTAATTCGATGACAGAACTTACTTCCGGCTCGATCTTAGTTGTGATCTGTCCGTCTTTATTTACATTCGGTTTGATTTTAAGTTTGATTCCGACATCTTCTCTTTCCACCTGTACGGTGTTTTCATCGTCTTCCACTACGAAAGGCACCACTTCACCGATATGAATTTCTGCTTCTTCGCCGTTTAAAGCTGTGATGCGTGTATCGGTAAGTAATTGAGCAGCATTATTTTCCAATAACCAATCGATCGTTACATCGAAAGCATATAACTGACGACTGAAATGGAAAGCATCTTCGAGATCGTCCATACGTTGGAAATACTGATCATCGGGAAGAGCACCAAGTTCGGAAGCATCTCCATAAGCCGTCGTTCCCGTATCGTCTGTAAAATTATAAGGAAGACCGGCGCCGGTAGAAGAAACCGGGTCTTCTGCCAGGATGGTGGTTAACTGATTAATTCTCGACCAATCGATACCGTATTTTTGAGCTTCAGAAACAGAGATTTCGATCAATCTGGCTCTGATTTCGATCTGCTTTTGGGGAATATCGATTTCTTCGATTCTCTTGCTGATTTCGGCAAAAGATTCGGGATTAGCTCGTAACAAAATAGCATTTTGACCAACAATCGGCACAGCTTGTCCGGGCATGATGGAAAGCGCTTCTACGATCTTTTCCACATCTACATAATTCAAAGTGATGATATAAGACCTTTCACCGATTTCTTCTTCGATTCGATCTTTTGTACCCACTAAAAAAGTTTTCTCACCAATCAATCTGTAAGAAAGTCCGATGGATTTAACGACCAAAGCTAAAGCCTGTTCAATCGGAACATCTTTAATATGGATCGTGATCTTTTGTTCTGCCGTATCCGAATCGGTATCCGTAATTCCTATTGCCAAAACGATGTTACAGTCGCTGAGACGTGCCATCGTGGAAATGATAAAGGAAACAGATGCATCTTCGGCATCCAGCGATATCTTTTTGTTTAATAGTTCATTTACGTTTTCCTGAGCAAAAAGTCCGGCAGAAAATACCAGAAACAGAAAAAGCACCGAAATTATTGCTTTCTTTCTAAAATTGAACTTTTTCATACATTCTCCTTTTTATATTACCAATTATATTCTCTTGTAGTTTTGCTTGTTCCCGGTGTTTGCTTGATGGCAGCAGGTTTTTCCGGTAGCTTCTGCAGAGGAAGAGTCAGCGTTTTTCCATTTGCTACATAACTGATCTCACCAGATTTGATTTCAGTTATTTTTCCTTTTGGGAAAGTATCGCCGATAGAATAAATCTTTGTCTCTCCACCATAAGAAATCACGGCATGTTTTTCACCATTTTCAGGAACAATGGTCGATTCCAGTCTTACCATCTTCTCCACTTCTTCTTTCCATTGCAATTCCAGATCTTTTATGGTTTTTACGATCAGGTTTTGCTCCAGTGGATCTTTGGTTACGGTGAAAACAAAATCCTTTCTTTGATTAATAGAATTTTCCAAATCGTGGATCTGATTAAGTAATTGTTCTCCCAATGCCAGTTTTTTGTACTTGGATTCCAGGGGAATCATTCTTGTTTTAGAATTCAGATTCATATCTTTCACAACCAATAGGATGAGGGAAAGAATTATCATGGCTATGACGAAGTCTTTTAAATATTTCGCTTCCATCTAAGCCTCCTTCACGATTTTGAATGTGGAAAGTTCGATCGTCACCTGATAACGGGTAACGGTATCTGCGTTTGCGCCGACTTGTTTTTCAACATTGATCGGGCTTACATCCAGAGTTTTAATCTTAATGATGTTATCGAAGCTTTCCAGCTGGGATATAAACTGGCCCATTTGAATAAAAGTACAATTAAGGACGAGTGTATATTGTTGTTCAATCAGATTTTTATTGGAAGTAGAAACCACTTTGGGGTAAAGTGAGTTTACACCGATCTGATATTGATCTGCCAAAGTTGCCAGTTTCTTGATGAATTCGTTCGTTTCTTCCGGAGTAAATTCGCGAGTGGTGGACATACTCTGGGTTATAACTTTGGAGACTTCCTTAAGTTGTTCATTCAGCACTTTGGCACTATTCAGCTTATCCTGTTCGATTTTGATGGTGTTATCATACTTGGTTATCAATTCAGCTTTCTGCTTCAGAGTATCCGAACTGAAATAGTAGAAAGCCATCATGGATAAAATGATCAGGCACAATAGAATCAAATATTTTTGTCTCATTTTAGACCTCCGCTTTCATCAAACTCCGTAGAGATACAATCGATCTGGAAGCGAATGATTTCCACATCCTTTTCCAAATCTTTTTGTGATTTGACAAATTTAATTTCCGGGAAGTCTTTACTGATCTGCTCATCATTTTTCAACTGATTGATGAAATCATCGATTAAAACGAATTCATTCTGCTCTTTATCCAGCCGCGTGATTCCATATAAACTGAGATTACCGTTTTTAAATGAGAAATGGGTAATCGCGATATTATCGGTGATCATTTCGGAAAGTGCAACCAGTTTCATCGACCAGAAAATACGCTGGGTACTGATGGTGGCTAATCTTTGCAAATCGTTTCTAGAAAGGAATTCGCCGCTTACTTCATAAGTTTTTATTTCTTCTCGAATCGATTTCAGTAAGGTTTTGCGTGTGTTCAGTCTCTGATTCATGTCGGCATTCAATTTAACCACAAAACCAAGAGCCAGAAGAAAGATCAGTATATATGAAAAGAAAGCATAGAGAAAACTGCGTTTTTCGCTTTCGATATGACGTCGTAATTCGCCATACTTATTTAAGTTTATCTTAAAAAATAAATTATTCATAGCACTCTCCTATTCCGGTCTCATTGCCAAGCCCAATGCGAGCGCTAATTGGGGATCTTGTTTATCTTTGAATCTTTCGGGTTTTTCCAGATTGACAAAGGGATTATAAACTTCTGCTTCCAGTTTCAGCTGATCTGTGAGATATTCCGGTAATCCTTTCAATTTGGCTGTTCCGCCGACGAGCAGAATCTTACGGAAATCGCTGTTTCCTGCTTCTTTCACGTAGAAACGCAGAGAACGTTTGACTTCCTGAATTATCATTTCGATTGCTGATTTTTCGGTAATATCCAAAGCCATCAGTGAATCGTCGTTGCTTACTTTCTTTTCGGCAAGAAGTCCATGCTTTATTTTATACTCCTCAGCATCCGCATAATTCATATTTCTTTCTTTCATGATATCTTTGGTGATATGATAGCCACCCCAGCTGATCTCACGAGTAAAGAATTTTACCTGCGGACCATAGATAACCATGTCAGTCTTGAACATACCCATGTTTAGAATGATAAAAATACCCTCTTCCACATAAGTATTGAGTGCAAAACTATTGGCTACTGCCAGCGATTCCAGATCGACGATTCCGGGAGTAAGCCCGGCAGTAGTAAGAATGCTGGAATGTTCGTTGAGTATTTCTTTTGTGCTGGAAGCAAGCAGAATATTCATATTATTAGTTTTTTCTTCCACGCCCAGAACCTGGTAGTCCAAAATCATTTCCGATCCGCTGATTGGCAGATGTTTTTTTGCTTCGAAGAACAAAGCTGATTCGAGTTCTTCATCCGGCAGGAAGATAGTTTTGATCTGTTTGATGCTGGTATTCACGCCACCAATAGATGAAACGATGTGTTTCACTTTCTTGGGGTTTATCTTCAGGGATTTCAGCAATCCCGATATTACTGGCGCAAACCTATCCGGCGTCAAATCGGATTGAACCGGTTCCACCCCCTCCGGTATGGTCGATCGGGTTTCATAATTCAGCAATTTGAAACCTTGATGTAGTTTCTTTAAGTGAACCATCTTCACACTGTGTGAGCCGATATCGAGACCGATGGATTCCTTAAAGTTAACATTTTTCTTTTTTGCCATATAACCTCACATTATATTACATTAACATTTTTTCTAAAATTATCACCATTCCTTGGGTGAAACAAATGACCAGGCATTTTTATAGTAAGTGGCAGAGTACCCTTGTCCTTGATTCGAATAAAGCTGAGGATAGTAAGGTGGCTGAACCACTCTAAATCTATTATCGAAGTAATAATCCTTATCATATCCGGTTGGACTATGGGTACCATCATAATGGAATGTTGTTTCGTCGAGTTCCCATGCATTATTATTAGTAGGATGATTGTATGTATCTGAACCTGATCGGCGCACAAATCCCCTTCTCCTTTGGGCAATTGCTCCCCAGTTATGAATTGTACCACGTAGAAATACTATATTATCCGAAGATTCAGGCCAAACAGGATTATACCAAGGATAATCTGTGCCATAGGGATAAACATAATTGGTTGGATTATCGTTAGGAAAAGAATTCTGATAACCATTTGACTCATAAGGGAAGCCACAGCATGGATAACCGGCGGGAGGCGCATTGCCATGTAGATTAAATCCCATTATATTATTCGGTACATAGCCATTAATCGGGAATATATATTTATGTAAATCCACGTAAGTATATAAAGTATCTTCCAAGGTGTAAGGACTTAATGCTTCAAAGTTAGGTGTAGAGCCATGCGGATGCTGATATTCAAAAGAGAAAATTCCCTCGTAATGACAATTGAATGGTCCATAAAGGGAGACATCACCATCTCCGATAACTGCATACGCTCCATATAAGTATATATCATCGCAATTATCATCGTTTAGGGAAT
>DAISYT010000105.1:0-7147 GCA_036825175.1 Candidatus Cloacimonadota bacterium | reverse complement strand
TCTGGATTATTATCGGTTATACGACAGCGTGAAAGACAGTATATTTTCCAAAGAAAGAATGGAAATCATCGCCGGTATGGAAGCCACTTACGAAGTTCAATTGCTTTTGGAAGAACGCGAAAAAGAGATCGAACTGCTGCAAAAAGATAACGAAATTTATAAACTGCAATCCGATAAGCAGAAGCTGAACATGTGGCTGCTTTATATTGGATTGGCGGTAGTTATAGTGCTCGTTTTCGTGATATATTACCGTTACCGGGCAAATAAGAAAAACACGGTCATTCTGGAAAAAGAGGTGGCGGAACGCACAAAGGATTTGCGGGAATCCAATGAACAATTAATGAAAGAAATCGCCGAAAGAAAGCAATTGGAAAGCCAATTGATCCGCTCGGAACGACTAGCCGGTGTGGGTGAGTTGGCGGCGGGTATCGCTCATGAAATCAGAAATCCGTTGGGAAATATCAGTTCTTCGGCGCAAATCTGTTTGAGCAAATACGAACCGAAACAGCAGATCAAAGATTTTTTGGAAATTATTCAGGAAGAAACCGAAAAAGCCAACGCCATCATCAAAGGATTGCTGGATTTTGCCAATCCGCGTGAAGTAAAATTGATGAAGAGCTCTGTCTGCAAAGTCATCAAAGATGTTTTAACCAGCGTTAATGCCAGATTTCAGGAAAACAACATCGAAGTGCAACTGCAATGCCCTTCCACCATACCGCAGCTGATGCTGGATGAAAAATGGCTTTTTCAGGCTTTTCAGAACTTCATTCTCAATGCGATTCAAGCCATGCCGGACGGCGGAACACTAAATATTTCCGCTTCGTTCGAGACCGTGGAAAGAGAAGTGAAAGTGGTTATCGAAGATTCCGGAAAAGGCATTTCCAAAGCGAATTTAGCCAAAGTATTCGATCCGTTCTTTACCACCAGAGAAGATGGCGTCGGTTTGGGATTGAGTTTATGTCACCAGATCATCGCCGATCATCAGGGTAAAATCCAGATGGAAAGCGAAGTGAATGCAGGTACGAAAGTCATTTTGACTTTTCCAACTACCATAAATTAAATTTAAAAAAAATACAGGAAGGAAACCGAATGGAAAAAATAATAGTGATCGATGATAATAAAAACATGCAGATTATTTTGAAAAATATTCTTTCCGATGAAGGATACGAAGTGGAAACAGCCGGAAACGGTAAAGACGGTCTGGATTTGGTAAACACGCTGAAACCCGATCTGGTGCTGCTCGATATCAGATTGCCGCAAATGAACGGTATCGATATTCTACGCTACATAAAAGAAGCCGATAAAGATATGCTGGTGATTATGATCACGGCGTTCGGCGATATAAAAACGGCGGTGGAAGCGATGAAGCTGGGTGCCTACGATTACATCACCAAACCCTTCGTGAACGAAGACCTCACCATTACCATTTCCAAAGCTTTGCAGACTCGCCGGTTGAGCAAGGAAGTGGAATATCTGCGTAATAAACTGGAAATGAAAAATGAGAAACCGGCTCTTACGGGTGAAAGTCCTCAAATTCAAAGAGTTATAAAACAGATCAACCTGATATCTCCCACCGATATGAGCGTGATCATTCAGGGGAAGAGCGGTACCGGTAAGGAAGTCGTCGCCCAGATGATCCATCGAAAAAGTAACCGCAAAGCCGCACCTTTTATTCCCATCGATTGCGGCGCCATTCCCGATACTCTGGTAGAAAGCGAGTTGTTCGGTTATGAGAAAGGAGCTTTTACCGGCGCCAATTCCAGTAAAAAAGGCAAATTTGAAGCTGCGGAAGGCGGCACTTTATTTTTGGATGAGATTACCAATCTGCCGGCGGCGGCACAGGCAAAACTTCTGCGCGTATTGCAGGAAAAATCCATCAATCGAATCGGCAGCGCTAAAATGATCAAAGTGAATGTAAGAATCATCGTTGCCACCAATTTGGATATAATCGACGCCGTTGCTTCCGGGCAATTCAGAGACGATCTTTTCCATCGTTTGAACGAATTCAAACTGACTTTACCGCTGCTTTGCGAAAGGAAAGATGATATCCCCAAATTGGCTCAGGAATTTTTGCAGGAAGCGAATACAATCCTGCATAAAAATATTAAAGGCTTCACACCGGAAGCGATTAAACAGATGCTTTCCTACAACTGGCCCGGAAATGTGCGGGAATTGAAACATCTGGTAAAAAGAGCCGTTCTGATGGAAGAAGGAGAATTCATTTCCCAAAATAACATCAGAATGGAAATGACGACCGTGGAAAAGCAAACCGATGCAGCTTCCGTGGACGAATATTATCAAATGCTGATGGAGAGCGGTTGTTCGCTTGCCGACATCACTTCCCAAGTAAGTCAGAATATGGAAAAAGAAATTATTCAACGCGTCTTGCTGGACGTAAAATATAATAAATCGAAGGCTGCCAGGATTCTGAATATCGACCGGAATACGCTCTATTCCAAGATGAGAACTCTGGATATTTAGGAAAATCGTTCTGCTCAATTGAGGATTCATTCTGCGGAATGAAATCAGCAAATAAATAGAAGTTTACTTCACCGATAAGTGCTAACTGCGCTTCTCATGAGCATTTCTGTCGATGGCACAGGAATTGCATTTTTATCTCCCGGATGAGTTGGTATTACATGAATTAGGTTGTGTGGAGTGAGAAAAAATGGGAATTATTTCTAAGCCTTATTCGTTGTTTTTGCGTGAACGTCCATGGTTCCTGCGCCATTTATCGATTCGTTCCAACCATCGCAAAGGCTCGATATCATCTTCGATTTCCCCGATTTTGGGTGTTTTTTCAAAACTTACCAACCGTTTTTCTCCAAATTCTTTTGGCCAAAGAATAAAACTAAAGTTCCAAATCTTGGAGGTAAAAAAATGAAAAAGACCCTCATTTCATGTGTGCTGATTCTGTTGGTTTGTAGCTTATTTGCAGATTTCAGACAACCGGATCATCATGTTCCGCTGGAAAGAAACAATGTTCTCGAAACCCGCAAACTACCGGTTCAGTCAAATGAACGCGACGTCCCGCAATACGAATTCATTACTCAGCCCATCACGCTGATGGCAAATTATTACGATTATATGCCGGGCAGCTATAATAGTACTCCGGTGCGTGTACAGGCTGATGAATTCGGTGGCGTTTATCTGGTTTTCCATGGAAGAGAGACAGTGAATGCGACTCGTAGAGTATATTATGCTTACATCGATGCCGGTGGCACGATGACAAATTGTACTACCATCAGCACGACGAATGTCCAGGAAGGATATCCCGGCATCGGTTTAGATCCCGTCACGGGTGATCCGCTTGTTTCCTGGCATGCGGATGTACAAGCTCCGGCCGGTTCTATGGAATGCCTTTTTACTTACGACCTTTATAACTATATGGTCGGATTATGGCTTACTCCATTCGTGGTAATCGGAGATGATTTGCCTTCCAATACACCGAATGGTTCTCTCGATGTTTTCGAGTGGCCCTATGTTTATGTCGGACCTTCTCCCAATCCGGATAAGAGAAGGGTTTACGTTCAGGCAAACAACAATTATTCTGACGGCGATCCGACGGAAAATCCGCTGATCGCTTATGCGGATTTCAATCTCGACGATTTAGGTGCTCAATCTCAGTTGGATTGGACTTATTTTACGATTCCGGTTTTTGATAACTGGAATCAGAGCAATCCGGAATGGATTCGACCTTTTCATTCCTTATGTGTTTCTGCTGTAGATGGCACGATTGCCTTCTTTGGCTGGAATTCGAATGATTATCTTTATGTCTGTTACAATCATAATTATGGCGAAGGGGACTGGACATATAACGAAATTCCGTTCAATAACGCAACCTGGAATCCCCAAAATCTGGATGGAACCTATTTCTTTGTGGATGATGATGGTAGCCCGTATGATCTGGAATGGACACCGGTTAATGCCGGTCATGCTACCGCTATGTTTATCGACGATCCAGATCAACTGGTGTCGGAAGTAAATGTGGGACTTTTTATCCAGGATTCGGATAACTTCTTTCCTTATGAAACTTTCGCATACATCATTAAATATGATTTTTCATCAGATGAATTCAACTACCTCATCGCCAATCCCGAAATAAATGAGAATGCTGCCAATCCCAATTACGAATGGGGTTACAATGAAATGTACATTCCCTGGGATACGGATAACGATGGCGACGTCGATGAATATTCCACGACCGGAGACGTGTTGATGTATAATGGCTGGCCCATCTATTATTGGGATAATGATTTGGCTTTTCATGAAAATCTGACTAAAATTGCTGTTAATGATGAGAAAGGCTGGATTGCCCAGATTTGGCAGGATGGACTAAAAAACAGGTATTACAACTATAGCGGCGATGAAAATTATATCGATTGGGCAACGGTTGCCGAAATCTCTATCGTTGTTTCCGGCGATAATGGTGTAACCTGGTCCGAACCACTCGTGATCAATGCCAAGTCCGACGATGTGAATTACGATCCGGCATTGTCCGGAATGATGCCTTGCTATTTCTATCTGGGCGATAAAATCCAAGATATGGGTGAAGGCTGGGGCAAAATTCATTTGATGTTCCTGGATGATAACAGTTTCGGTTCAAGTGTTCAGAATGCCGGCACTAATCTGGGTGGAACTCAAATGTATGCTTCGATGAAAATCAATTTTGGTGATTTCGATGGAAATGACAAAAACACGATAGTTCCAGAAGAAAATGTTCTTTCCAATTACCCGAATCCGTTCAATCCCACCACGACGATCAAATTTAATGTGCAGGCAAACAGCAAAATTTCCATTGAAGTTTTCAACGTGAAAGGGCAGAAAGTGAAACAACTGGTGAATGAAAGAATGTCGGCAGGCGAGCATTCGATAGTCTGGAACGGCTCCGACGATAATAATCGATCTGTAGCCAGCGGCATTTATTTCTATAAAATGAAAACGGACGGACGTTATACGGAAACCCGAAAAATGATTCTCCTTAAATAAGAAAAAATCAGGGCACAGCTTCTGCGGAAGCTGTGCCGGATTTCACCAAAGAAAAGAAGAGAGGAATTTATATAAAAAAAGCAAAGTGAAAAAGTAACGGGAAGACTTTTTCACTAAATTTAACTAAAGGGGGGAGCGATGCGAGTACGCATTTTATTGTTTTTATTTGTTGTTTGTTCTGTGTTGTTTGCTCAGGTTCCGGCTTATGAATTTACCACCGAACCGACCGATTTGCTCAGTAATTACTATGACTACATGCCCGGCAGTTATTATGGCACACCCGTACAGGTAGAAGAAGACGGCAGCGTTTACCTTGTATTTCATGCACGCGAAACGGAGAATTCCACTCGTCGTATTTATTATGCTTATCTCGATGCCGATGGCAATCTTTTGGATTTATCTACGGTTGGAACGGAAGACGTTCATGAAGGCTATCCGGCTCTCGACCTCGATCCGGAAACAGGAACTCCTTTAGCAGCCTGGCAGGGATATTATGCTACTACTGCTCCCGATGCGGAAATAGTGGGTTCTTACGACCAGTTTCCGATGATAACGCCAGGTTCATGGGTAACGCCGTTTGTGATTTTCGATGATTCCATACCGTCTCCAAACGGAATATTGGATGAATTTCTTTGGCCCGAAGTTCATATCGGACCTTCGCCCGATCCCGATAAAAGAAGGATTTATGTGGTTGCCAGGAATAATTATTCGTCTGGTAATCCATCTGAAAATATCGTAATCGGATATACCGATTTCGATGAAAATGATCTGAGCGGACAATTTAACGTGGAATGGACTTACAATACCATTCCACTGATGAATCAATGGAATCTGGGAAATCCGTGGGGAAGGGGATATGTTTCGAGTGCTATTTCCGACGACGGCAAAATAGCATTGATAGGTCATGCCTGCTTTGAAAACGGTTCTGATTCTCTCATCGTTTTTTGGAATGATAATTTTGGTATGGGAGATTATCAGTATTTTTCTCAAAGCGCATATTATCCGGTAGAATTTCAAAATCAGACGTGTTATTTTGCTCCTGTTTTTTCAGGACATTTTTCTGCCGTATTCGATGGCTCCGATCAAATCGAAATGCAATTATGTTATTGTTTGGAATATGATGACGGAACCGGTAATTATTGTTTATATCCCGATCAATTTTTCCCATACATTTTTCGGTATGATCTGACGAATAATGAATTTCATTTCATAATAGCTAATTATGAGATAAACGAAAATGCAGCCAATCCCAGTTATGAATGGGGATACGATCAAATGTATCTTCCGTGGGATACCGATAACGATGGAGAGATCGACGAAATCAATGCAGCCGGAGAAGTTGTGATGATGCAGGGTTGGCCCATTTACTATTGGGATTATGATAATGCTTTCCATGATAATCTTTCAAAGATTGCCATCAATCAGGAAAATGGCTGGATAGCGCACGTTTGGCAGGATGGTTTGAAAGCAAAACTCGCAGCACAGGGTGTTGCCGGCTATGAAAATTGGCAGTGTACTCCGGAAATAGCCATTTGCATTTCAAGTGATAACGGGGCAACCTGGAGAAAACCGCTTTTTCTGAATGCTTTGGAAACACCGGAGTTGGCAGGTATGATCCCGGAATATGTTTATCCCGGCGATAAAATCAAAGATTTGGGTGATAATTGGGGTGAATTACAATTAATGTTCCTCGATGATAACAGCTATGGTTCATACGTCATGTCTCAGGGTAGTAATCTGGGCGGAACTCAAATGTTTGCATCTTTAAGAATTAATTTTGATCCGCTTATGAACGATGATCATAACACGATTGTTACCGAAAAAAACATACTTTCCAACTACCCGAATCCGTTCAATCCCACCACGACGATCAAATTTAATGTGCAGGCAAACAGCAAAATTTCCATTGAAGTTTTCAACGTGAAAGGGCAGAAAGTGAAACAACTGGTGAATGAAAGAATGTCGGCAGGCGAGCGTTCGATAGTCTGGAACGGCACCGACGACAATAATCGTTCCGTAGCCAGCGGCATTTATTTCTATAAAATGAAAGCGGACGGACGTTATACGGAAACCCGAAAAATGATTCTCCTTAAATAAGAAAAAAAAAGTCTTTTGCATATCATATAACTCACTGCAATAAAATGAGTTATATTGTATA
>DAISYT010000104.1:0-7153 GCA_036825175.1 Candidatus Cloacimonadota bacterium | reverse complement strand
GGACAAGGACGTCCCGCACGTCCTTTAAGTCCTGGTTTTAATCAGACCAATGTGGAATTGAAATGCGTCTGGAAGTTTGCAACAGCAAGCAGACCAAGGCGGTTTTAATCAGACCAATGTGGAATTGAAATAAGTTTTGAGGACGGTATAATGTGGATGGATGCAGTGTTTTAATCAGACCAATGTGGAATTGAAATCAGGCTGACGGTCTGGACGACTAATCATGACGATTTTGTTTTAATCAGACCAATGTGGAATTGAAATCATTTTTCGAGCTGCGCAATATATATATGCGCAAGAGTTTTAATCAGACCAATGTGGAATTGAAATGAGCAAATGTATAGAATCTGTTTCCCAGTATCTGCCATTTTAATCAGACCAATGTGGAATTGAAATTCGGATTCCAGGATTGGGGCAAGTATTTTCAAAAGTTTTAATCAGACCAATGTAGAATTGAAATGAGTCAAAGCAGCTCAAAAACTCGGACTCGAGACTGGTTTTAATCAGACCAATGTGGAATTGAAACTTTTTCAGATGGCGACGTTACGCAACGTCGCTTCCAGTTTTGATTAGACCAATTACGAAACTTGAGATTCTTATATGAATTATGACATCCTTATCTATCGTCAATAAACGAAGAGGAAGGCAACCGCCTTCCTCTTGGTGAACCGTTCCCAGTTCACAGAACCCAGACAGGTCTCTTGCCAAACCTCGGGATTTTTCGGCTCTTTAACGAGGGCAAGCTCTCTAGCCTATCTATAAATTTATTCATTTCACTTTCCCGGTAAAAACTTTCTCTCATATTCCCGATCGCCTTCTCTTGTTCTGCCAGAAGCAACACCAGGATAATTCCTTGCTCCGAACTAGGCGAATTGTCCATTCTGCAAAGCATGATCTCGTATTCCGAAAGTACGGTGTGCACCCGCTCCTAATGGATTTAATCAGACCAATGTGGAAATGAAACTAAATTGGATGCGAATGTAATACATAAAAAACGGCATAAGTATCATTAACTTATGCCGTAAATCTGGGGTGGGAGATGGGACTCGAACCCACAACGCCTGGAACCACAATCCAGTGCTCTACCATTGAACTACACCCACCATAAATTTAATTCACTCTTCAATCTAATATGCTTTCAAGATGTTTATTCACGCAATCCAGCTTGTAAATGGCACGCCAGTAGGGATTCGAACCCCAGACCCACGGATTAGAAATCCGTTGCTCTATCCGACTGAGCTACTGGCGCTAAAAAAAATGGTAGCGGCGCAGGGACTTGAACCCCGGACACTCGGATTATGATTCCGATGCTCTAACCAACTGAGCTACGCCGCCATTTATTAATTTTAAAAATCACCTTTATTCACTTAAAGATCATTTTTTTCACTTCCGGTCAGCTTTCTCACCTTTAGGGAAAAGCTGAAATTCCCTCGTTGAAAAAATGGTAGCGAGGGCAGGATTTGAACCTGCGACCTTCGGGTTATGAGCCCGACGAGCTACCAGACTGCTCCACCTCGCATCAAACAGGTTGCAAATAATTTTGGGGCTCCATACCGTGTCAAGAAAAAGATATTGAGAAAAATCTTGACGTTATTATACTCTTGATTGGAGTTCTTTCCAATTATATTAAGGATGGTATATGTTTTGCGAAATTATAGTAAATGTAAACTTATTTGAAACCAGAATTGCGATTCTGGAAGACGATAAATTAGTAGAGCTATTTGCCGAGAAGAAAGAGAAAGAACTGATTGTCGGCAATATATACAAAGGAATTGTGAAAAATGTTCTACCCGGCATGGGTGCTGCTTTCATAGATATTGGACTTGCCAGAACGGCTTTTCTGCACTTCAAGGATATCGACCCCAATACGCTCGCTCCGGCTAAAAGAAAAATCTTCAACAAGCGTGATTCTTCCCTGATCAATAAAATTCTGCAACCGAACCAGGAAATCATCGTACAAATAAAAAAAGACCCGATTGGAAAGAAAGGCGCCAGGGTTACCGGCAGGCTTTCTATTCCCGGGAAATTTCTGGTTCTAATGCCGAATCAAAAGAAAATTGCCATTTCGCGGAAAATAAATTCTTCCAAAGAGAAAGACAGGATCAAACAAATCCTGGAGAATCTGAAGGAAGAAGAAGACGGACTGATTGTAAGAACCGATACGGAAGGCATTACGGAAGACGATTTTGAGCAGGAATACACCGGTTTGAATAAAACCTGGAAACTGGTGGAAAAACAAATAAAATACGCTAAAAATCTTTCCTGTATTTACGATGAGAACGACCTTTCTTTCACTTTGGTCAGAGACCTTTTCAACAGCAGCGTAAAAAGATTGGTGGTGGATGATAAAAAATTACGACAACGGATCATCTCCAGGTTGAAAAATATTACTCCAGAACTGGTGGATCGGATCGAATATTACAATGAGGACTCCCCCATTTTCGACGCTTACGGCATTGAAAACGAAATTACAACCATCTTCAATTCCCGCATCAGTTTACCCAGCGGCGGTAATATTACCATTGAACAAACGGAAGCGCTCGTAGCCATCGATATCAATACCGGTAGTTTTATCGGTTCCGGGCATTATGAAGAGACCATAGAACGCACCAATATAGAAGCTGCCATCGAAATTGCCCGTCAAATCAGATTGCGCGATTTATGCGGAATTATGGTCATCGATTTCATCGATATGCGAAGCGATGAAAGTAAGGAAAATGTCTTCAATGCCTTCAGAAAAGCCATGAAAAGTGATCGAGCCAAAAATAAGGTTTTCCCGTTCAGCCAACTCGGATTGGTAGAAATTTCACGTAAGCGTTCCCGACCCAGCCTGCTTCTTTCTTATTCCGAACAATGCCCGTATTGCCACGGCACAGGTCGCTTGATGTCACGCGATTCCATTACCATACAGATTTCCCGATGGCTGCAAAGGGCAGGCTATTTTATTCAAAATGATCCCTTGAAAATTTATGCTCATAAAAATGTAATCGGCTTCATTGAAAGTAATCCCGACATCTTCAAAGATACAAAAAATAAAATCGATTTTCTGATCGATCCGAAAATAGAACCGGATGAATTCAGAGTTGTATCCGCCAAGACCAACAAAGACATAACTCTAAATTACAGTCTTTCGAAGAGTTAAAAGATAATTTATATTGTTCTTGACAATAAAAACGACCCCAAATTTTTTAGTTGTTCCCAGGTTAAAGTGGGATAGATAAAAGGAGATTGTGATGTACGCAATAGTAGATTTTAAAGGCATTCAACTTAAGGTTGAAAAAGACGAAATTATAAAAGTTCCTTATCTGGGCGAACTTGAGCCAGGTACCGAAATAGAAATCGATAATGTGTTATTACTGAAGAAAGATAACGACATTGCGATCGGAACCCCCACGGTGCAGAATGCCAAAGTTACAGCAGAGGTAATCGAGCACTTCAAAGATAAAAAAGTGATCGTTTTCAAAAAGAAAAGAAGAAAAGGATACGAGAAAAAACAGGGGCACCGTCAGAATTACACCCAGATAAAAATCACGGACATTCTGAACTAAGGAGTTTAACATGGCACATAAAAAAGGTGTGGGCAGTAGTAAAAACGGCAGAGATAGCAATCCCCAATTTCTTGGTGTAAAAAAATACGGCGGACAGCAGGTTCTGGCCGGCAATATTATTGTACGTCAACATGGAACCAAATTTCATCAGGGAAACAACGTCGGGCTAGGTAATGATTTTACTATTTTCAGTCTGATCGACGGTTTTGTAAAATTTGAAACCAAGAAAGCCGGGAAGAAATTCATCAGCGTCTATCCGGACAAAAACTAATTTAAATTGTATATTTTATAAAAGCAGCTTTTCAGCTGCTTTTTTTTCATTCCTTAAATTATCAGCAAATAAATAAATTTGGAGGAATCATGGCAAGTAAGCCCAGTTACAAGTATTATGACAATTTAAAAGACATTTCACAAGTCAGAGCAGTCGCAGAAACATTGATGTTAAGTTCGCAAGTAAGAAAAGTAACGGCAGCAGAAGCCTATCAAATGGCATTGGATCAGCCGGGTGTATCCGTTACGGATTTAGACATTTATCCTGATTTTGCCGCTAAGATAGGTTTACCGCAAGGCGCTAAAGTTTTAAATGATTGCCATGGCAAAATCATCGGTAGAACAGCACAAGCCAGAGTATTTTACAATCGCATTCCTACCGCCGAAAAGCGCAAAGTCGAAGGAGATATCCGCGAAGCCGTTTTCCAGATGGGACAACAGAAACTGATCAAAGCCGAAGGTGTGATCGGATTGGATTCCGATCTGATGATCAAAGCCACTTTTATTACCACGGAATCGGATGCCATGAACGTTTTCAACTGGCTTTGTAACTTTACTCCTCTCGAATTGGTAGCCGATAAATATAATGCCAGCAAAGAAATTCCCATCCAGGATATTATTATCGTCGGATTTAATGAATGGACCTGCAATGATCCGTATTATACCAATATCGGACGCCCGCAACTGGCATTGGTCGATGAAAAACACAATGTTATTTTCAATTTTGGAATGCGTTATTTCGGCGAACGAAAAAAAGGTACTTTGACCCTCGCCTGGACTTCCGGCATGCGTCTTGGCATGGCTGCCTGCCACGGTGGCATCAAGGAAATCGACTTTGCGGAATGCGACGATGAACAATATCGTCCACTCGGTAAAAAATCGATCGCTTTTTACGGACTTTCCGGCACCGGAAAATCTTCTCATACAAATTCTGCCGATAATCACGGCACCATGCCAAAAGGCTTTAAAAAAGTTATTCTGCACGACGATGCTTTCCAAATAGATGTGGAAAATAAACTCTGCCGCGTTTGGGAACCTTCTCTTTTCGATAAAACCGACAGCCGTCCGATCGGGCACCCCGATTGGAAATATACCATTTCCCTGATGAATCATGCTCAGATGGAAGTGCAAGGTAAGATATTACCGGTGGGATTAGACCTGCGACAGGCAAACGGCCGCGCCATTTTGGATCGTGATCTTCTGGGACATTGGGTAAACCGTTGCAGCTTCCCGAAAGCTCTCGCCTGGTTAATGAAAGATACGATTCTTCCTCCCATTTTAAAATTTGAAAACAGCTATCTGGCTGTGGCAATGGGAGCAGCTTTGGTCACACGCCGAAATCGGGCTGAAAACGTAAGAGAAGCCGATTTGGATAAATTGGTGTTCGAACCTTTCGCCAATCCGTTCCGCGTGTACGAACTTTATAAAGACGTGGAAGCTTTCAAAAACGTGATCGACAGCGGAGCCGAATGCTACTGTTTCAATTCCGCAGCTTACTGGAAATCTTCCGATACAGACGTGGAAGACATTAAACTCGTCTCTTCGCTCACACTGCAAACAGCTATTCTCACCGACCAACTGGAATGGGAAGAATGGGAAGCTCTGCCCGGTGCGATGATCCCGACTAAAGCTTCTCTGGAAAAAATCCTGCCCGGATTTTATGATAAATATGATCCTCACAAACGGGAAAATCCGGAACAATATTTAGAGCTTCTGAAAGACAGATTCCAGCAACGTCGTGAATATTTGCAAAACTCCGACGTCAGCACCAAACCGGAATTACTGAAAGAACTTACGGATGCTCTGGTTATCAAAGAATAAAAGATTAATCGCAAAGCAAAGCTCCTGCTGAACTGCAGGAGCTTTGTTGTTTATGGTTTGTTTAAACAATTAAAAGTAACGCACCCTCAGTGCTATATTTTCATTTCTTCAGCATCGGCAGCTTACGCAACCGGCTACTTAATATTGCCACTCTGTGGCTTTTTTATTTCTTTGTCTTTCATCTCACTCTCTCAAAGTCCGCCAAAGACGGATAAATCTCACATTCTCAAAGTCTCAAAGTCCGCCAAAGGCGGATAAATCTCACATTCTCAAAGTCTCAAAGTCTCATGTTCTCATCTCTCATCTCTCATCTCTCATCTCTCACATCTCCCCCTCTTCCCGCTGCTTCGTCTCCGCACTTGACTTTTTTTATTCGCTTTCAATATTGACCGCAGAATTTTGGGAGGAATAAATATGAGAAGTTTCAGATTAGTTTTTAGAATCATTCTCGTTTCGCTTACTATTTTCGGCTGTTCCCAAGAACAGACCCATCGGGGCATCAATCCTTTGCCGAATTTTGATGCTCTTTGGAATTATGCCCATCCCGACTCCTCCGAAGTAGCCTTCAAAGAAATATTACCTCTACTCACTCATACCGACGAGTTTGCTATCGACGTACAATACGAGCCGGAGCTGTTAACCCAAATTGCCCGGGCTCAGGGAATGCAGGGCAAGTATGATGAAGCTTTCCACACTTTGCAACAAGCAGATTCTCTGCTCAGTGAACGCACTCCCGAAGCCAAAATGCGTTATCTGCTCGAAAAAGGCAGACTGCTGAATTCCAGCGGAAAAACAGAGCTTTCTATTCCGGTATTGGAAGAAGCTTATCATTTCGGAGCTGAAAAACATTTCGATCTTTATCAATTGGATGCGGCTCTCCTGCTGAGTTCCATAACGCTTTCCCAGCAAAAAACCGATTGGGTACGGAAAGCTGTTCAATTAGCCAGAACTTCCACCGATCCCCGCTGCCAAAATCAACTCGGTTCCATTTATAAAAGCACCGCCTGGTCATATTTCTACCTTAAAGATTATTATCACGCCCAGGAAATGTTCCATAAAGCACTCGACTGGCATGAAACTAACAGCGACAGCACTGAAACGCTGGTGGACAGATGGGCGATCGGACATTGTCTGCGCGCATTATTTAAATTCGATGAAGCTTTGCACATTCAGCTAACTTTGGAACAGGATTTGAATAACCTGAACCTGCCGCTGAACGGATACGTTTATGAAGAGATTGCCGAACTTTACTTCGCCAAAGGAAATATCCCGCAAGCCAGAAGTTATTTCAAAAAGGCTTATGATCTTCTTTCCCATGATGAAGACCTGACCAAAAACACTCCGATGCGTTTAGAGCGAATAAAACAGTTGAGCCAGTAAAATGCCATTAAAAATTGAACAGATAAATCCGGAAAGTCTGGCAGCAGAAGCCGGAATTCATGCCGGTGATACGATCATCAGCATCAACGACCACCCGATCCGGGATTTCATCGATCTGCAATTTTACAGTGCGG
>DAISYT010000103.1:0-7177 GCA_036825175.1 Candidatus Cloacimonadota bacterium | reverse complement strand
TAATTCTTTGAAAACCAGCTTCTCACTGTCAGGTGAGAATTCTAAATTTAATTCTGAGTAATGATTTATACTAATCGAAGAGTTCTCATCTAAATCAAAAATTGATATAGAATTTTCGCTATCGATATATGCTATTTTTTTACCGTCCGGAGAAAGTTTTGGCTTACTACCCGGGAATAAATCAGTTATCTCAAATGTTGTCGTATCGATAAGAAAAATTTCATTGTCACTGCAAAAGACCGCTTTTGTCCGATCTGCATTAAGCGAGAATTCATTGATATAAAATCCCTCAAATAAACATTGTTTATCAGTTCCATCCAAATTTATGATATAAATTCCGGGATTTATGCCTGCGTTATTATCGGTATAGAGTAGTTTATCTTCACTGATCCAATCTACATATAGAAATCCACCATACACACCCGTTGATCTTGAAATCACGGTATGCGCAATATTGTTGGTAAAATCCCGATATTCCAAAGACCAGATAACACTGTCGGAAACAGTGTAATTGATAGCAGTATAAACAAATAATTCTTCGGAAGGCGATAATTTCATGTTATCTTCCTTAATATCCGGAGTATTTGTAAGATTTACAATTTCACCTGTTGCAATCGAGGCATTCCAAATATCCCGATCAGCCCTTGTATACCAGTAAAGAATTTGCTGATTATTATCATACAATTCGAATCCTGACACTAACCATTCAAGGTTTTCCGGCGGAAATAATACTTCCGATTCCAGAGAATTTAAATTGTATAATAATAGTTTACGTGAGCCATAAATGAAAATATTCTGCTCATCATAAAATGATATCACGCTAGATGATTCAGTGTCCATGAGTTGTACTTTATCGGTGCCATCACAGTTTATCAGAGAAAGATAGTAATGATATTCTGTTTCGGTTTCATGAAAAAAATCATAAAATATATCAGAACAACCAACCAATAAAGCAGTAAGCAGAACAACAATCAGAACAATAATTCGTCTCATTAAGCCTCCAAAAATTTAATACAGTCTTTCTTCATAAAAAACAACACAGCAAAAAAGAATACGATGATATTTTCCGTCAAAGCTTTTCTCATTTTCTCAAAAGTCTCTTATTCTCATTTCTCATCTCTTTTTCGCTTTTTCTCTTCTTCGCTTACACACTTTAACCTTTTTATCCATCGAACACTTGACACTAAAATTAATAGAATTGAATTGGAACGCAGAAATTTGATAGGTAAAATATGAATAAATATGATGTTATAGTAGTTGGCGCTGGTTATGCCGGTATCGAAGCGGCGATGGCTGCTGCCGGAATGGGTGCCAGAACTTTGATTTTTGTCATCAAAATCGAGTCGATTGGACGCATGAGCTGCAACCCCAGTGTGGGTGGACCGGCAAAAGGACATCTGGCCAGAGAGCTGGATGCTTTGGGCGGGAAAATCGCGCTGGCTGCCGACAGCACCGGTATTCAGTTCAGAATGCTGAATCGCAAGAAAGGACCGGCAGTCTGGGCGCCACGCTGTCAAAATGACCGCAACGGATATTCGGTTTTCATGCGTCAGGTATTGGAATCACAAACTAATCTGCAAATCATGGAATCTACCATCGATGAGCTGCTGCTTACGAACGATGGAAAAGCCGTGATCGGAGTAAAATCACAGCTGGGGGAAAGCTATTTTGCTCCAAAGGTGATTTTGGCAAATGGCACTTTTCTAAAAGGAAAAGTGCACGTGGGTAATATAAATTACAGTGCCGGCAGAGCCGGTGAACCGGCTGCCAATAAGCTTTCCGATTCACTTCTCGCTGCCGGATTACAACTTGCCCGTTTCAAAACCGGCACTCCGCCGCGAGTCGATTTACGAACTTTGGATTTTAATAAACTGGAAGAACAGCCCGGCGATGAAAATCCGCAGGGATTCTCGTTTTATCGGGATATTAAGCTCGATAATTCCGTGAGCTGTTACCTGACTTATACCAATCCTCAAACGCATGAGATCATTCGTTCCAACCTGCATCGTTCCTCGCTTTACGGCGGATTTATCAGTGGGATCGGACCGCGTTATTGTCCTTCCATCGAAGATAAAGTAGTAAAATTCAGCAGTAAAAATCAGCATCAGGTATTTATCGAGCCGGAAGGAAAACACACTTTCGAGGCGTATGTGAACGGTATTTCCAATAGTTTGCCACCGGAAGTGCAGGAGCAGATCGTGCATTCCATTACCGGTTTGGAAAAAGCTGCCATCATCCGTTACGGCTATGCCATCGAGTATGATTACATCATTCCCAATGAGATAAAAGCGACGATGGAAAGTAAGAAAATTTCCGGTTTGTATCTAACGGGGCAGATCAACGGAACTTCCGGTTATGAAGAAGCCGGAGCGCAAGGTATCGCTGCCGGTATCAATGCGGTTTTGGCGCTCGATAAAAAGGAACCGCTCCTCTTCGACCGTTCACAATCTTACCTCGGCGTGCTGCTGGATGATCTGGTGACGAAAGGAACCACCGAGCCTTACCGGCTTTTCACTTCCCGTGCCGAATATCGTTTGTTTTTGCGTCAGGATAACGCCGATGAAAGAATGATGCCGATCGGGCATAAACTGGGATTGGTGGAAGAAGTCAGATGGCAGAAATTCCAAAAAATGAAGGAAATTTATCAGAGGGAAATGCAGAAGCTTTCCAACCTGAATACCGATAAAATGCCGGAATTACGCGAACCGACAAAATTTATTAATATTTTGAAACGACCGGAAATCGAGTTCGACGATTTGCGACGATTCGGCTATGAAATCTTGCCGGATGTGAGTGAGGATATCAAAGCAAAAATTACGCTGGAAGTGAAATACGAAGGTTATCTGAAACGGCAGATGGCGGAAATAGAAAAGTTTGAGAAGATGGAACAGTCCGCCCTTCCCACCGATATCGATTACATGAAAATTCAGTCGATCGCTTACGAAGCGCGGGAAAAACTGAATAAAATCAAGCCGACTTCGCTGGGTCAGGCTTCCCGAATTTCCGGGGTGAATCATACCGACATCACATCTTTGCTGGTGTGGTTGAAGAAAAATAAAGTGAAATGAAGCCGTTCCCCAAAATGGCAGGAGTGAACGAGATGAAGAAATTAGGCGTGTTTGCGCTGATCGTTTTTATTTTGACAGGTTGCGCTCAGCAAAAAGTTCAACAGCAGGAAACCGGTTTTATCCAAAAATTTGAACAAGAGCCGCTTCCCGGCTGGGTTTATCAGCTTCCGCCGAACGGAGATTTCGTTATCGGCATGGCTTCCCGCAGTTTTTATGAAGACAAAATGAAAGATGCAGCAAAGCAGATGGCTGCCGTTATGCACAGCCGCAATAAAGCTTCCTATGCCATTTCCAACTCCACTTCCAAGATGTCGGAAGACTGCCTGCAAAGCGGTTCGGCTGCCTTTAAACTGAATGTCGGCTCGCCGCAGGAAACGAAGCAGATTTATAAGAATTTGCAATTGGCGGATGAAACATTTTTCCATGATTTTTACATAGCTTTGTTCACGGAAAATGGTGCCGAACTTCCGGAAGAATTGCGGGAAAAACGCGTGGAAATGACGCCTTCCTGGTATGAAAAAGATGGATTGATTCCAATGGAAAATGGTATTGAATATCATATTTTTGCCAGCTCTTCCAACCTGATCGATGCCTGGTGCAGAGCCACGGAAAATGCCCGTTTGGAAATTGCCGAATACCGGCAGAAAAATGTGCTGGGAAAGGTGGTAAATAAGGATGAGAATGTTACTAAAGATATTGCCATCGAATCCCGGCAAAAAATTACCGATTTGCAGATCAGCAGAAGTTTTATCACTTCCGAACTGCACGACAATCTGCGCAGTTACAAGGTTTATTTGGAGATGAGTACGAGGTAGAAAAAATGGATTCCGAAAAGTGTAAAAAAGAGCAAAAAGTAGTCGCGATAATTCCCGCCAGATACGACTCGACCCGATTTCCCGGAAAAATGCTGGCGAAGCTGGGAACCAAACCGATCATCCAACATGTTTATGAACGTGCCGTGCAAACCGGAATTTTTTCGGAGGTCGTGGTGGGAACGGATGATCAGCGCATCTTTGAAGCAATCGATCAATTCGGCGGAAAAGTGCTACTGACCGGTCGCAAACATCAAAGCGGAACCGACCGGATAGCCGAAGTTTGTGAAAAACTGCCCTGCTGCCAGGAAGCGGAAATCGTGGTGAATATTCAGGGTGACGAGCCGTTTATCACGGCGGAACCGCTGTGCCGTTTGGTGGGAGCATTTCAGGATGAAAAAGTGCAGGTAGCGTCTTTGATGTATCATTTGAAAAAAGAGGTGGAAAATCCGAACAGCGTAAAAGTGGTTTGTGATCAGGACAATTTTTCTCTGTATTTCTCCCGCTCCGTTATTCCTTTTGATCGTGACAAAAAAAGTGAAATCAGACCGCAGTATTTCAAACATATCGGCGTGTATGCCTTCCGACGGGAGATGCTGTTCCGTTTTGTGGAGATGCCCAAAGGCAGATTGGAAGAGATCGAGAAGCTGGAACAACTGAGGCTTTTGGAAAATGGCATCCGGCTGAAAATGATCGAAACGGAATATGAAGGTATCGGCATCGATACACCGGAAGATTTGGAAAAAGCCAAAAAGTTGCTGGAAAGGCTAACGACGAATAAAAACTGAGAATTAGATTATACCGCTGCGACGTGCAATGCCGAGGTGCTTAATTCGGACTTGCCTCAATGCACAGGCTTGAGGTAAGAATGAGAATAAAAAAGATTGCTTCGTGATAGAAAAGCCAGAAGAACTACTCGCAATGACAACGTACATAGAAGTTGCACCTCGGGAGAAATCTCGACGTGCAACGTCGAGGTACGATTCACACACCCCGTCAGCTCCGCTGCCACCCCTCTGAATAGAGGGGATTATTTTAGCATCGTCATTTTGAGTGATGCTCTTTCTTCACCGTTCACATTCAGTTTTACGATATACTGTCCGCTCGCCACACGTTTACCGGATTCGTTTCTGCCGTTCCAGTTACAATTGAATGTACCGGCGGTTGTGGTACAATCCATTAAAGTTTCTACTTTCTGTCCTTTGATGTTGTAAATGCTCAATTCCACTTTTCCGGCTTCTGCTAATTGCAGTTTGATGGTTGTGGAGGGATTGAATGGATTGGGATAATTGCTTAACTCAGAACTTAAAACTTCTAACTCATCACTGTTTTCGACTCCTTGCCACTCATAAGCACCCATATCCACAGTTTCTCCGTGAATGCGGGGATTACCCACCAGGTCGTATTCCGGCAGTTCGACGCCATCCGGCAATTCCAGTGTGCCGGCATCGATGCAGGAAGAACCGGTTTGCAGGTAATACGGATAATCTCCGGTTTGTGTCCAGAGTGGGTCTTCGCTTAGATTGCCTTCATTCCAGTTTACGATAGCCAAAGGATAATAATAACGTATATTATCATCTCCACCCTCTATTATAGAATGTGAAATATTCGCCGTTGCTTCCTGCATCATAATAAAAGAATAGCCATCGTTATCATACAAAATACTGTTATAAACATTTACCGTTGAATTATTATCCACAGATATTGAGCAGCCTGTATTATAATCTAATATGTTATCTCCAATCGTGCAATTCACAATATCTACTTCTATATAATCGTCGATACTCATTGCAGCGGCTCCGCCTAAACCGGAAAGAGGATCATAAGTAGCATTGCGATTACCTGAAATCTCACAGTTTATGAATTCTGCATAATACTCACCGGGAATATTGGAATGACCTGAAACTCTAAAAGCACCACCTCCGGGAAAATCAGGATCAAGAATATTAGGTAGATTATCTGTTATAATTGAATTCTTAATTTTTTTGTTGCATACCGGATTTGGATTGTTATGTTCCGTTGAAAAACTAACAGCACATGTTCCATTATTATTTCTTATTTTTATGCTGTTCAAATCACAATATCCATTTTCCAATTGAATTGCGCCTGCCCAATCTCCGATACAGTTTTCTATGACCATATTATCCAGATGAAGATCAGCTTGATATATGAGTACGCCTCCACCATGTGTTTCACCAATACCGTTCATCAGCGTTATATTCTTCATAATTAACGTTGAAAATTCTTCTTGAGGTGGAGAGAATTGATAAAAAAAAGGTGATTCTGATTCGGCATCGAGAATGGTATTATCGGGAGAAAGACCCTCAAAAGTCACTCCTTTCTTAATGTTCATCGGAAAAACTTGGTTATTTAACAAAGGAGAATAGACCCCTTCAGCAAGATGAATGGTATGAGGATCATCATCATTCCTCTTAATAACGGTTTGTGCCCAGGCAAGAGTTTGTAACGGTTCATCGGGAGAAGTCCCGTTATTTGCATCATCTCCATCCGGGGCTAAATAAAGATCCTGGTCAATTTCTTCAATCTTGGCATTCTGTTGAGAAATTATGCATTGTGAAAGAGGACCGATAAAGAAGTAATCCGGTTCATTTACCGTAAGCGTATCTACAATAATATCAACAATTCCTTGAATACTGTAACCGATATAGATATCTGATCCTGTTGCAGAGTAATTCAGGAAAATACTATTTAAATCTGTTTCGCTAAATTGAATATTTGTATCATATCCTGTGAAACAGAATCCACCAGCGAGTTGGATTCCCCAGTTATGCGATATGATATTACCAGATAGCAAAGCCTCTGCATTTATTATATACAGCCCTCCCCCGGTAATGGCTTTGTTATTCTTTATTTTACAATATGAAACAAATGAAGATAAGACATTATCTATTAGTAAACCACCTCCCGATCCGCTGGTCCATCCATTTCCGAGGACTTTACCATTTTGTAATGTAAAACCAATCAGTGATGCATATCCACAATCTTCAATTGTTACACATCTAAACTGTTCATTGCCATCGATGACAGTTTGATTGATCAGTGAATCTTCGGGTGTGACCATGTAGAGTGATGCAACAGTGAGTGATTTTTCCATGTAATCGATGTTCTCATAATAAATGCCAGGGTACACCAAAACTGTATCCAAATTAGCAGCCGCATCGATACCTGCCTGTACAGTGGTGAAATCTCCTCCACCACCCTGATTTACTTCCCAGATAGTAGATGACAACCACAAAGGCGCACAAAGAAATATGATGATGGAGGCGACATAGCGAA
>DAISYT010000102.1:0-7259 GCA_036825175.1 Candidatus Cloacimonadota bacterium | reverse complement strand
GCCGCAACTTTTCAAAATGGCAAAAAAGTGCTGATCTGTGGGAACGGCGGCAGCGCTACCGATGCCATGCATTTTGCCGAAGAATGTACGGGACGTTTTCGCAAAAACCGTCCGGCTTTACCGGCGATTGCTCTCACCGATCCTTCGCATATCACCTGCGTGGCGAACGATTTTGGCTTTGAAGAAATTTTTGCCCGCGGTGTGGAAGCTTACGGCAGAGAAGGTGATATTTTCATCGGCATTTCGACCAGCGGTAATTCCGCCAATGTTATCAAAGCACTCGATGCTGCCCAAAAAGCCGGCATGCTCACGATCTTGCTTTTGGGGAAGAACGGCGGTAAATTGGCTGGCAAAGCCGAAGTGGAGATTATTGCTCCCGGAGCAACCTCCGACCGCATCCAGGAAATTCACATCTGCGTACTGCACATTTTCGTGGAAATGATCGAACGCATTCTCTTCCCGGACAATTATAAAAAAAATTGAAATCTGGCGAGTAATTACATCCCCTCTTGAGATTTATAAGCAATCCCAAGGCTTGTAAACCTCTGGCTTAGAGGTACTCCGGCGTTTACCGGAGAGGGTTTGTAAAAGCTTCCAATAGTTGAGAAGAAATGATCTAAGATTTCAGATTAACGATTTTAGATTTAAGAAGATTACGAACATTCCGAATACCTTCGGTGTCATTCGGAAGTTTTCTAAAGGATTTGAGAAATGAAGCTGGTTTTACAGAGAGTATCTTCTGCTGCGGTGGCAGTGGATGGCAAAGAAATATCGCGTATCGGCAAAGGCTTTTTGATTTTGCTCGGTGTGGGAAATCAGGATGACGGCTCTGCTCTCGATTGGCTGGCAAATAAGGTGAAAGACCTGCGCATTTTCCCGGATGAAAATAAAAAAATGAATCTTTCCATTCAGGATGTGAGCGGAGAGATTTTGTTGGTTTCGCAATTCACCCTTTATGCCAAATGTGAACGCGGTCGCCGTCCCGACTTTACTTCTGCCGGTGCTCCCGAGCTGGCAGAAAAATTGTATCTGGAATTTGGAAAAGCTTTGGAAAATATGAAAATACCGGTGCAATACGGCGAATTCGGTGCCATGATGGAAGTCTCGCTTTGCAACGATGGTCCGGTAACCATCATTCTGGAAAAATGATCAAAAATATCATCTTCGATCTGGGGAAAGTTCTGATAGATTACGATTTCGATCTCTTTTTCAGAGCTTGCGGATTCGCTGCGGGAGAGAAGGATTTGGCGCAGGCGGAAGATATTATTGCACTCTTCGATGCCGGAAAAATTAATAAAAAGCAGTTTTACCTGCAAATGCGAGAACGGTTCGGCATTAATCTCACGCAAACCGCTTTTGAATCTGCCTGGCTGCATATCTTTTGGGAAGATAAAGAGATGTTGAATCTGGCGGCGGAATGTAAGAAGCGCTTTCCCATTTACCTGCTTTCCAATACGGATGAGCTGCATTTTCCGTTCGTCTGGCAGCAATTTCCGAGCCTGCGGATTTTTGCTAAAAACCTGATGCTTTCCTACGAAATGGATTGTGTAAAACCGGAACTTATCATCTTCCAAAAAGGTCTGGAAAAATTTGGTCTGAAACCGGAAGAATCGATTTTCATCGACGACAGAGCGGATAATGTGGAAGCTGCCCGAAAAATCGGGATCACTTCGATCTGCCACCGATCCTGCCTGCAAACTAAAAAACTGTTGGAAAAATATCTAAAAAAAGAAGGGTAAAATTATGCTGACTTTGCAAAATCTGACGAAAAAGTACGGGCAATTCACCGCTGTGCAAAACGTCGATCTGAACATTCAAAAAGGAGAATTTTTCTGCTTACTCGGACCCAGCGGTTGCGGCAAAACCACCGTTCTCAGAATGATCGCCGGTTTTGAAAAAGTAACCGCAGGTTCCATTCTGCTGGATGGAAAAGACATCACCGATCTGCCACCCAACCAGCGCGACGTGAACACGGTTTTTCAGAATTACGCACTTTTCCCCAATATGACGGTTTGCGACAACATTAGTTACGGTTTGAAAATAAAAAAGCTGAGCGCTACCGAGATTAAACAGCGGGTGGAGCGAGTGGTAAATCTGGTCGGTTTGGAAAAATTTATTACGAGAATGCCGGGCAGTTTATCCGGAGGACAGCAGCAGCGGGTAGCTTTGGCACGTGCTTTGGTGAATGAACCGAGCGTACTGCTTTTGGACGAACCACTCAGCGCTCTGGATAAAAAAATCTCCGAACAAACCCGTATCGAGCTGGCAGAACTACAAAAGAAAGTGGGTATTACTTTCATATTTGTTACGCATAATCAAACGGAAGCTCTGGCTTTAGCCGACCGCATCGCCGTGATGAAAGAAGGCGTGATCGTGCAGTGTGACGAACCGAAAGAAATTTATGAACGTCCCACCACGAGATTCGTGGCAGATTTCATCGGAAATATGAATTTCTTTGAAGGAAAGATTACAAATCAGACAGGAGAAGAAATTACTCTGAATATGAATAAAGCAGGAACTTTTCAGTATCGGTCTTCCCGAAATTTGTCTGTGGGTAAAGATGTGATTTTCTGCATTCGTCCGGAAAGAATGAAGATCAGCTTACTGCCGCCCAGCGATTATGAAAATGCCATTTCCGGTACGATCAAACAAAAAATCTATCTGGGCGATATCACCAAATATATCGTTCAGACCGATACCGGCATGCTGATCGATGTGATTGCGCAGAATTATCTCATCCAGCTTTCCAACGAATTTTACGACCTGGAAGAAAAAGTAAACGTGATCTGGAGCAAGACTTCCGGCGAGGTGATTTATGCTTAAAAAGATCAAAGAATTTTATATTTTACTGTTCCCGCCGGCATTCTGGCTGATTTTATTTTTCGTCGTTCCGCTGCTCATCGTCTTCGTATTCAGCTTCAGTACGCAGAAAGCCGATGGGGGAGTGCAGTACATTTTAAATCTGCACAATTTTCAGGAGGTTTTTCAGGGAGTTTATCTGAAAGTGCTGTTGCATTCGTTCTTTTACGCTCTCGTTGCCACCGTCATTACCCTGCTCATCGCTTTCCCGATCTCCTATTTTATGGCTTTTGCCACCACCAAAATCAAGCTGATCATGATGTTCCTGATCATTCTGCCTTTCTGGACGAATTTCCTGATCAAGATTTATGCGATCATGAGTCTGCTCGGTAATTCGGGAATTATCAATGCGTTCCTTATGAAGATCGGTTTGATCAGCCAGCCGCTGCACCTGATGAATAACAGCTTCGGTGTGATGTTCGGATTCGTTTATTGGAATTTGCCGTTCATGATTTTACCGATATTTTCTTCGTTGGATAAGATCGATGTGTCTTTGCTGGAAGCATCGTTAGATTTGAGCGCCAGCAAAGCTCAAACGTTGAAAAAGGTGATCCTGCCTTATTCCATGCCGGGTTTGGTGGCGGGAATCATCTTTGCTTTCGTGCCCACGATGGGCAGTTTTGTGATTCCGGAATTTTTGGGTGGAACGAATGATTATATGATCGGAAATGTGATCACGAATCAATTCGTGAAAACCAGGAATTGGCCCTTCGGCTCCGCTCTTTCCATGATCCTCATTTTTTTGGTGATGGTCTGTATCTCTTTGTATTTAAGATTTTACGATCCTTCCAACAACAAACGTACGGTGGAAATTTAAGATGGCTGGCAATATCTCGAAAAGTAACGATCTGAACCTGGGAAAAGGCATTTTCCTGAAAATTATCTCGATTCTGGGCATCCTCTTTTTGATCGCACCTTTGATCATTTTGGTGGTTTTTTCCTTTAATTCCGCCCGTACGATGACGCAATGGGAAGGCTTTTCATTAAGATGGTATAAAGCTGCTCTGCAGGACGAAACGATTTGGCTTGCTCTCAAAAATTCTCTTATCATCGGAGTGATCAGCACGATTATCACAACGATTCTGGGAACAGCGGCTGCTTTGGCAATCGGTAAGTACGCCTTCAAAGGCAAGAAAGCTTTTGAAAACATGTTGTATATTCCCGTGATTTTGCCGGAGATTATTTTCGGTATCGCTTTACTGGCTCTTTATGCCATGATCCGCTTCCCGCTGGGTTTTGCTTCCATCATTGTGGCGCATGTTACCTTCACCTTCTCGTTCGTTACATTAATCGTACTGGCAAAAGTGAATAATTTCGACCGCAACCTGGAAGAAGCAAGCCTGGATTTGGGCGCCGGCAGATGGCAGACTTTTCGGCGGGTGATTTTACCCAATATCGCTCCGGGAATTATCTCGGGAGCGGTGTATGCTTTCACCATGAGTCTGGATGATTTCGTTGTGACCTTCTTTACTGCCGGAGTGGGTTCTTCCACGCTTCCGCTTAAAATCTATTCTCTTATAAAAACAGGAGTTACGCCCACGATCAACGCCATCTCCACAATTCTGATCCTGTTTACGATAATCGCTCTTCTTTCAGCCTACACGATTCAAAAAAATAAAGATCATCTGAAAAAAGGAACCAAAACGGTGCTCTCGGTTTTTGGCGGAATTGTAGCGGTTTGTATTCTTTTCATCATGTTCTATTCTCCGGGACATAAGAATGAACTGAATATTTGCAACTATGCGGATTATCTCGACGACGGTCTGATCGATGATTTTGAAAAGGAATACGGCATTAAAATTAATCTGGATTATATGAACGACACCGAAGAACTGCTTACCAGAATGATGATGGGTGTAAGCGGTTATGATCTGATCGTTCCTACCGGCAATGTGATTAAGATTTTGATCGCCAACGATCTGCTCAGTCCGATCGATTATTTTACAAATTACGATACAATCGATTCTACTTTCACTCATCTGGAATACGACCCCACGGGGAAATATTATGTTCCTTATGCTTACGGATTTACCGCCATTGCTTACAACAGCAAATTCGTAAAAGATCCGGTGAATAGCTGGAGTATCATGTGGGATCAGGAATACAAAGGCAGAATGTTGATGCTCGATTTTTCCAGCGAAGCTTTTTTCTCTGCCTACAAAAAACTTGGTCTTACTTTCGATACTAATCCTCAGTCGTTGCAACAAGCTTACAATGCCCTGGCAGAACAAAAACCTTTATTAAAAAAATACGAATCCAATCTTACCTGGGAATATCTGATAAGTGAAGAAGTTTATCTGGCTCAAACCTGGAACGGCTCCATCACCAGATTGAATAGTCTTTATCCTCAATTCAAAATGATACTTCCTCAAGAAGGCGTTGCCTATTTTGTAGATAATCTGTGCATTCCAAAATCTTCTGCAAATAAAGAAAATGCGCTTCTTTTCCTGAACTTTTTGTACAGCCCGAAAAATGCTGCCCGCAATATGGAAAAGATCATGTACACCATGCCGGTTCCCGCCGCCTGGGATTATCTGGATGATTTCTTGAAAACCAGCAAAATATTTTGTCCCGATCCGCAAGATCTGCCGCCGGTCTTCATTCTGCCGGATTTCGGAGATTTTAAACAGGACATCGACAAAGCCTGGACGAAGCTGAAATCGCAGTAAAGTAATCAAAAAAACGGGCTAAGTTTTAAATTGTTTTGTCTAATCTCTTGACGAAATTGTATTTAAAACATCTTTTTGGCACATGAAAAAAGTAAAAAAAGTTGAGATAGTCGTTTGCATTAAAAAGCAAACACTGTCGGTTTGGCTAAACGGAGAGCAGTTCAGGGAATATCCTGTTTCCACATCGAAATACGGGGTCGGCAATAAAGCGGGAAGTTATAAAACGCCTCTCGGCTTACACCGCGTTTGTGAGAAGATCGGCAAGGATGAGCCAATCGGGACGATCTTCAAAGGAAAAAAAAGTACGGGAAATGTTTTGGGAGACGATGCCGAACTTTTTCAGGGACAGCATTTGATCACTTCCAGAATTATCAGGTTGGAAGGTTTGGAAGAGGGGATAAATAAGGGGCAGGGAATCGATTCTACCAAACGTTACATCTGGATTCACGGTACTTCCGATGAAGGTATGATCGGCAAACCAGCCTCGCACGGCTGCATTCGTCTGAAAAACGAACATGTATTGGAGTTCTTCGATCTGGTAAAAGTGGGAACGGAAGTTAATATCGTTCGATAGGTTGTCTTGATCGTACTGAAAAGGATGTAAAAGACAGCATAAGGGGATAGATACGTATAATTATCTATAGAAATGACAGATAAAAAAATCAGGAGGTAAAAAATGAAGAAGTATTTTTTGTTGTTAGTTGTAACGTTGTTTGTAGTTTCACTCTTTGCGGATTATTCCGCAGCGGATTACGAGGCAATGGGAATCGAGACGGCTTCCCACCAGATCGTACCCGGACAACGTAGTTCCCGTGATATCCCGGAGGGAGGATTGCTGCTGGTTCCGGAATCCACCAATAAACGTGTAATGGCTTTCGATCCGATTACCGGCGATTTAATCGATGAAAACTTTATTCCTGCCGATGATACGAACCTTTCTACGCCCATTCAGGCTGCTTTGCATCCCGATGGGAACAGTATTTTAGTCTCCGATCAGGTAGATGATGGAGTCATTCAATATGATCTGGATGGTAATTTCATGGGTTGGTTTGCTCCGGCAGGAGGTGTAAACAATAACATTTTGAACAATTGCCGTGGTTGGAGTTTAAAAGCCGATGGTTCCATTTTGGTCTGTAATAGCGGAACTTCTTCTGCGAATCCCGATTGCGTTGCCGAATTCGATGCTTCCGGTAATTATGTTTCCAATTTTATCGCTTCCGGTCTGGGTGGAATGGATAGTCCATTTTGTGTTTTATATCGTTCCAGTGCCGATGATTATTTAGTTTCTACCAGCACCAGTAATGCCGTACATCAATATGATAACGCCGGAAATTATGTAGGCGATTTGGTTTCGGGACTGAATTTTTTGGAACAAATTTGTGAGACTTCATCAGGGAACCTGCTGATCGCTGCTTTCAGTACTCCCAGTGGCTGCTACGAATACACCAATACAGGTACTTACGTCGGTTATTATGACGTAGTATCTTCTTTGCGCGGAGTTTATGAATTGGGGAATGGTAACATTCTGGTTACGAATGGAGATGGTGTTTTTGAGATCGATAGAAATAATTCTCTGGTTTCTACTAAATTCAGTGGAGTTAGTGGACGTTTTATCACTTTCGTGGAAGGAAGCGGTGGCAATACTCAGTTCGCTCCTCCTGCCAACGTAGCTGTAAATGAAGAAACTGCTCTGGTCACCTGGACGCCTCCGGCTGCCGTGATCAGTTCGGA
>DAISYT010000101.1:0-7280 GCA_036825175.1 Candidatus Cloacimonadota bacterium | reverse complement strand
TCTTCTACTTTGAATTCAAAAATAAATTTACTCCTTTCATTCAGGATTATCTAAGCATTTTTCATGGTTATATTTAACTTATTTGTAATAAGTTATGAATCATGAAAAATGCTTAGATAATCCTGAATGAAAGGAGTTAATTTATTTTTGAATTCAAAGTAGAAGACACTAGCGGCAAAGCCCGTGCCGGAATTTTACAAACTCCACATGGCGAGATCAAAACTCCGATCTTCATGCCGGTGGGAACGCGTGCCACGGTAAAAACCCTTTCCCCGCAGAATTTACTCGATTTGCATGCTCAGATCATCCTGGGAAATACGTATCATCTTTATTTGCGTCCCGGACATGAATTGATAAAAAAAGCCGGCGGATTACACAACTTCATGGGCTGGCACAAACCGATTCTTACCGACAGCGGCGGTTTTCAGGTGATGAGTCTGGCAGGACTGAGAAAAATCACGCCGGACGGAGTGCGTTTCCAATCTCATATCGACGGCAGCTATCATTTTTTCACCCCGGAAAAAGTTATTGAGATCCAAAACGCCATCGGCGCCGATATCATCATGTGTTTCGACGAATGCCCTCCCTTCCCTGCTACTAAAAAATATGTGACCGATTCGCTGGAAACCACTTTAGCCTGGGCAAAACGTTGCCGGTCAGCTCATAAAAATACCGATAAACAAGCTCTCTTCGGCATCGTGCAGGGCGGCATTTACGAAGAACTGCGACGTCGAAGCGCTCTGGAATTGATGGAAATGGATTTTCCGGGTTATTCCATCGGCGGACTGGCAGTGGGTGAAGAAAAGGAAGATATGTACCGCATCACGCATTTTTTGCATTATATTTTACCTTCAAACAAACCGCGCTATTTGATGGGCGTCGGCACTCCCGGCGATCTTCTGGAAAACATCGGAAACGGCGTCGATATGTTCGATTGCGTTATGCCGACCCGCAACGCCCGCAAGGGCACTATTTTCACCCGGAACGGTAAAATGATCATCAAATCCGCCCGGTACAAAGAAGATTTTTCACCCATCGACAGCGAATGTGAATGTTATGCTTGCCGAAATTTCAGCCGTGCCTACATTCGGCACCTGTTCAGTGTGGATGAAATTCTGGGAATGCAGCTGGCATCCATTCACAGCCTGCATTTCTACCTGGAATTGGTTGGGAAAGCCCGTCAGGCTATTTTGGAAGGCAACTTTGATTCTTTCAAAAAATCCTTCGGAGCCAATTTAGATGAAATAATGGATTGAGATTATGAGTAAATATCAGGAAATAGATTTAAGTAATTTGCATAAAATTTCCGTGCGGAATCGTCCCAGCAAAGTGCATGTTTCCGATCTGGTAAATCCGGCTGAAAATGGAAAAATATCATTTCCTCCGCTGCTGGCTGCGGCTGATCTGCAAGAATTGGTGGAACACTGTGCCCATGCCTGCCAAGCCGGTAAACCGATTTTCGTCGCTTTGGGCGGGCATGTGATCAAATGCGGATTGGCACCTTACCTGATCGAAATGCTGAAGTGCGGCTGGATCAAAGGAATTTCCTCGAACGGCTCGGTGGTGATTCACGATTTTGAATTGGCAATGTTCGGCAAAACTTCCGAAGACGTTGCCACCGCCTTGGAAGACGGCTCTTTCGGCATGGCTGCCGAAACCTGTGATACGATCAATAATACCATCAAAAATGCCTTCATACAAAAAATGGGTTACGGTGAAGCCATCGGTAAATATTTGAACGACGTGAATGCTCCCCACAAAAATATTTCGTTATTGGCGGAAGCTTATCGTTTGAACGTCCCTTTTACCGTGCACGTGGCTTTGGGAACGGACATCAATCATCAGCACGAAACGGCTGTGGGAGCCGCCATCGGCGATTGTTCCCTGCGTGATTTTCGCATTCTCTGCCAAAACCTGATCGGTTTGAACGAAGGCGGTGTATTTTTGAATTTCGGTTCGGCAGTGGTGTTGCCGGAAGTCTTTTTAAAAGCGATTACGGTGGTGCGTAATCTGGGCTTTCCGCTCAAAAATTTCTACACGGCTGTCTTCGATATGAACATGCATTACCGTCCCCAAACCAATATCGTGCGTCGTCCCACGCTCAGCGGCGGCAAAGGTTATTATTTCGTGGGACATCACGAAATTATGATCCCGTTGTTTTTTCATTTGCTGCAGGAACGGATCGGCAATGCGTAAGCTAATTTCCATTCTCATCTGCCTTCTAATAGTTTCTTTGCTTTGCGGCGAAGAGGAAATTATCAAAAAGAAAATCCCCATGAAAGCTGCCGTGCTTTCTTTTGTCATTCCCGGCGGCGGACAATTCTATAACGAAAGTTATCTGAAAAGCGGTATCGTTTTTGGGTTGGAAGCTTCTCTCATCGCTCTTACCGTTTATCATCAAATCGAGACAGATCATTATTACGACAAATATCGTCGAACCACGAACCACGATTTTTATAAAAAATATATAAAATATTACAACAAAAAACAAAGCGATTATTGGTGGACGGGAGCGGTGATTTTTCTCTCCACGATCGATGCTTACGTAGATGCGCATTTGTACGATTTTGATAGTAAAAAAGAGAAAGTCAGACTGAAATTTTTTGCCAATAATGCAGTCGGACTGGAATACAGATTTTAGTGGGAGAATTATGAAGAAATATGTGATCGCTATCGATGGACCGGCTGCTTCCGGAAAAAGCACCACCGCCAAATCGCTGGCAAAAAAACTGGAGTATGTTTATATCGATTCCGGCGCTATGTACCGAGCTTGCGGCTTGATGTCGCTGCAGGAAAATGTGGATTTGCAGGATGAAAAAGCACTCGCCGAAATGTTGGAACGGATCGATATCGAAATAATGTACAATGAAGCCGGAAATAAGATCATCTTAAACGGTGAAGATGTTTCGGAAAGAATTCGCGAAGCTGAAATTACCAAACTGTCATCGCAAATCGCCGTCATCAGTATCGTGCGATCCAAAATGGTGGAATTGCAGCGTAAAATGGGAGAACAGGGCGGCGTCATCATGGATGGTCGCGATATCGGAACCGTGGTTTTTCCGAATGCTGATTTCAAATTTTTTATGGTGGCAGATGTGCATATCCGCGCACAAAGAAGGTGGGAAGAAGCCAGAGCGAAAGGCGAAAATTTAGCTTTGGAAGAGATCGAAAAAGAACTGATCTGGCGTGATAAAAACGATTCCACCCGGGCGATTTCTCCGCTCAAACAAGCCGACGATGCCATTCCTGTCGACACCAGTAACTTGACCATTCCACAGCAAGTCGATTTTTTATATCAGATCATTCTGCGAGGTAAGAATGCATAAATTTTATGCCACTATCACAACTTTAGTTCGTTTTTATATGCACGTTTTCTGGCATTATAAAGTCTGTCATGCCGAGAGATTACATAACCTGCAAAACTGCATCATCGCTGCCAATCACATTTCTGCTTTCGATCCGCCTTTTATCGGCTCCGTCATTCCCATCGAAATTCATTATCTGGCAAAATGGGAGCTTTTCAAACACAAACTTTTTGCCGCTTTTTTACTCAGTGTAAATTGTATTCCCGTCAAACGCGGCAGAATAGATAAAGCTGCTATCACGCGGGTCAAAGCGATATTACGAAAAAATCATTCCATCCTGATCTTTCCGGAAGGCACGCGCAACTCGGGAAAACCAAAATCCGGCATCGGGAAATTTGCTATCGAGACCAAGACCGATATCTGTCCCGTTTATATCGAAAATTCCACCGATTTCTGGTCTTGTTTTTTCGGGAAGAAAAAGCTGAAAATTGTAGTCGGTGAACGCATCAAAGCCGAGACTTTTGCGATGTTGGAAAGTATAAAAGAAAATTATCAATTACTTTCCGATCAGGTGTTTAGCCAAATAAACGAGTTAAAGAATGAGTGTTAGAATCGCTAAGAATTCCGGTTTTTGTTTTGGCGTGAAAAGAGCGATCCGAATAGCTTTGGAAGCAGCCAAAACCCATGAATCTATCGTGACTTTGGGACCTATCATCCACAATCCTCAAATGGTGAATAAATTAGCCAGCGAAGGCATTACCAGTGTCGATCGTTTAGATGATATCCGGGGCAGAACCACCATTATCCGTTCCCACGGAGTAAAAAAAGAGATCCTGCAGAAATTAAACGAAGATAAAATCAGCATCATCAACGCTACCTGTCCTTATGTTTCCAAAACACAGGAACACGGCGAAATGTTGAGTCGCGAAGGTTATCGCGTTATCATTTTGGGCGATAAAGACCATCCGGAAGTACAGGCTCTTCGTTCCTACCTGGAAGGGGAAGTTATCATCGTGGAAAAAGCCGAAGACCTGCCGGATATCAGGTTCGACAAAGTAGGAATTATTTGTCAGACCACGCGTAACATTTTCGATCTGCAAAATCTGGCAGAAGTATTGATTCCGCGAAGTCATGAAATCCGCATTATGAATACTATCTGCAACGCCACCAGTGTTCGGCAGGCTTCCACGATAGAATTGGCAAAAAACAGCGATTTGATGATAGTTATCGGCGGAAAAAATAGTTCTAATACAAAAATGCTTGCCAAAATAAGTGAGAATTTTGTAAAGACATACCACATTGAAACAGAACGTGAAATCGAATGTAATTGGTTTGTAGGAAAAGAAAATATCGGTATCACGGCAGGTGCTTCCACACCTGACTGGATTATCGTGGAAGTGCACAATAAAATTATTGAATGTATGGGAAATCTGACGAAAAAAGTCGATAAAATCGAAGATATTCCCGGATTCAAGGAGGATGAATGATGGTTAACGATCAAAACGAAATTAAGGATGTAACAAATCCTGTTGACGAAGTTGTTAATGAAGAGATTACAAACGAGTCTCAAAATGCAGAGAAAGCAGCAGATGTAACAGCAGAACCTTCTATGGAAGAAAAAACAGAAGTAACACCGCAAGCTAAAGAAGAATCCAAGGGAGAAGAACCTGCTCCCCAGCCAATCGTTCAAAAGCAAGAAGCGCCATCCAAAAAGAAGAAAGAAGAAATGGATATGATGAGTCTTCTGGATGAGCATTTCAGCAAATTCGATGCCGGTAAAATCGTCAGAGGAACGGTGGTCAGCGTCGATGAAAGATCGGTTCTGGTGGATATTGGCTTTAAATCGGAAAGTGCGATTCCAATTCGTGAATTTACCAATTCCAACCTGCCGGAAATCGGCAAGGAAATCAATGTTTACATCGATTCCGTGGAAGATGGTTCAGGACGCTTAAAACTTTCCAAAAAGAAAGCGGATTTTTATCTGAATCTGGATAAATTGGAAACTTTTGCCCAGGAAAACAAATCTGTGAAAGGCTGCCTGAGACGCCGCGTAAAAGGCGGTATGATCGTCGAGATCGACGGTATCGAAGCCTTCCTGCCCGGTTCTCAAATTTCGACGAAACCCATTCCCAACCTGGATCAATTTATCGGCAAAGAGATGGATTTTAAAATCCTGAAAATAGACAAAGAAAGAAGAAATATTATTGTTTCCCGTAAAAAAGTGCTCATCGAAGAGCAGGAAGAAAAACTTTCCGAACTGAGAAAAGTCATCCTGGAAGGAGCCGAACTGGACGGCGAAGTACGCAATATTACCGATTACGGCGCTTTCATCGATCTGGGCGGCATCGACGGTTTGCTGCACATTACCGACATGAGCTGGGGACACATCAAGCATCCGTCCGATATGCTGAATATCGGTGACAAAGTAAAAGTGAAAGTGCTCAGTTACGACGAAGAAGAAGGCAAAGTCTCTCTCGGTCTGAAACAATTGGTTCCGCATCCCTGGGAAAACATCGAGATCAAATATCCGGAAGGAACCATCGTTACCGGAAAAGTTGTGAATATCACCAATTACGGCGTATTTGTGGAATTGGAATCCGGTGTGGAAGGTTTGGTGCACATCTCCGAAATGAGCTGGACGAAAAAGATCAAACATCCGAAACAAATTTTGAAGTTAGGCGATTCGATCAAAGCGATCGTGCTTTCCACTTCCAAAGAAGATAAACGAATTTCCCTCGGTATCAAACAGATGGAACCCAATCCCTGGCTTACCATCGAAGAAAGATATCCCATCGGTTACGTGTTGGAAGGTACCGTGAAAAGTCTCACACCCTTTGGCGTTTTCATCGAGATCGAAGAAAATATCGAAGGATTGATCCACATTTCCGACATTTCCTGGACGAAACGTATTTACCATCCGAAAGAAGTTTATAAAAAAGGTCAGACGGTGAGAGTTGTGGTGATTTCTATCGATAAAACCTTGCACCGTATTGCTTTGGGTGTAAAACAACTTACCGAAGATCCATGGGAAAAACTGGATGAAAAACTTCCCATCAATACCGAATTGAAAGCCAAAATCGTGAAACTGATCTCCAAAGGTGTATTGGTCGATGTGGAAGTGGGAGAAAACGTTGTGGAAGGTTTTGTACCGCTTTCCCACCTGGCAATTACCGGACTGAAAAAAGCCGGAATGGCTTTTGATATCGGTGAAGAACTTCCGCTTAAAATCATCGAACTCGATCTGGAAAACCGCAGACTCATTCTCAGTGTGAAGGCTTTCTTCTTTGCCAAAGAAACCAACGATCTGCAAAATTATATCGACGAACATCAGAACAAAATTCGCGAGAAAACCGAGAAAAGACGTGCCATAAAAGATAATCTGGTGGAAGAAAACGAAGAGGATACCGAAGAAGTCATCGACGGTTATGAAGATATCGAAGAAAATACACCGGATGTGGAACCGATAGCTGAAGAAATAATCGAAGCACCGGCTGAAGCAGCTGCCGAACCGGAAAAAGAATAATCATTGTAAAATTATAACCCCAAAAAGCGACCTGAAAACGGTCGCTTTTTTGTTGGAGGATGCGATGTCTTTCCACAGAATTTTTCTGATCGGTTTCATGGGTACGGGAAAAAGTTACCTGGGAGAGAAGCTGGCAGCGGCGTTGAACCGGAATTTTTATGATCTCGACTGCTGCATTGAGAACCAAACAGAATTGAATGTAAACGAGATTTTTCAGCAAAAAGGCGAAGATTATTTTCGCCGGATCGAATCGGAAATTCTGCTTTCCTGGAATAAAGAAGGAGTAATCGCTACCGGCGGCGGCGTGATTTTACAGAAACAAAACCGGGCTTTTTTGAAATCGGAAGAAAATCTGGTGATCTGGCTGAATCCGGACTGGAACATCATCAGATCGAGGATTGTGAATTCCTGCCGTCCTTTGGTGTTAAATCGCTCGGAACAGGAATTACTGC
>DAISYT010000100.1:0-7344 GCA_036825175.1 Candidatus Cloacimonadota bacterium | reverse complement strand
AAAATCGATCACATCGGAAGCGGGAGTTCCGGGAGTAAAGATCGCCTGAAAACCGACAGCTTTCAAACCGGGAATATCTTCTTCGGGAATTACTCCGCCGCCAAATAAGATAATCTCATCACCTACTTTTTCTTTGATCATTTCAGCGATTTTGGGAAATAAGAAATTGTGAGCGCCGGAAAGCAGGCTAAGACCCAGAAAATCCACATCTTCCTGAATAGCGGCGTTTACGATCTGCTCGGGAGTTTGACGTATTCCGGTATAAATAACTTCCATGCCGGCATCGCGCAGAGCCCGGGCAATGTATTTTGCACCACGATCGTGTCCATCCAAGCCAGGTTTAGCTATCATCACCCTTGTTTTTTTATTACTGTCCATTTATCCTCCAAATTCAAAAAAACATATTTATTGGTCACTATTTGACGTCAACGTTTTTATTATTGTCATTTTTTGCCGATGACCGGAAAAAGCTATTTGGCTTGACGCTAAAAAGGGCTTTTTTATTAGCTACAATGTTTAGTTTATATGTGCATGTAAATCCTATAAAGGAAAGAAAATGAGTTATTTATATATATTTTTTACCGTGTTTTTATTTTCCACTTTGGAAGTTACAGGAAAATTGATTGGTGCCGATTTTTCACCCGTTGCCATCACGGCTTTCCGGTTTTTATTGGGAGGAATATTTTTCCTGCCTTTGGCAATTTTGCAAATAAGAAAAGAAAGACTTCGGCTAAAGCTGAAAGACGTTGCGCTTATGGGAGCTTTAGGTGTTTTGAATGTGGTGATTGCCATGCTTTGCCTGCAATATGCGATTTATTATGGAGAAGCATCCGTCAGTGCAATTCTGATCAGCGTGAATCCCATATTCGTAGCCTTTTTTGCTTATCTTATTTTGCAAGAAAACATGAAATTATCGAAAATTCTGGGATTACTTTTCGGACTTCTCGGCGTTTTCCTGATTATCAGATCGGAATCCCAAACGCCATCTGCGGCAATTAATCCGTTATTCGGAGTGGTTTTTGGTCTCATTGCCTCGGTCACTTTCGGATTATTTACAGTGTTAGCCAAAAAATATTCGCTTCGTTACGGCGTGATGGTAATGAATTGTATTTCTTTTTTTGTCGGCAGTTTTGTCTTGATCTTACTGGCACTTTGCTTCGGCGTAAATCTTACTTTTGATCCAACGATTCAGAATATATCGTTCATAGCTTATTTGGGATTTTTCGTTTCCGGAATTGCCTATTTAGCATATTTTGAAGGCTTGAAGAAAGTGCCGACAGGCATCGGCGCTATGTTCTTCTTTTTGAAGCCAATCCTGGCTTCGGTTCTGGCTTTTATTTTTTTTAAGGAACAGCTTACGGTTTGGCAATATGTCGGGATTGCTATCGTGTTCTGGGGAATTTTTTCCGATACGCTGCTTCCCCGATTGCGTCAGAAAAAAAATGAAGATTTGTGAAAACGGCTGGAGAAATAAAAAAAGGAAGATGAAACCGATGCCATCACAACTATTGGGAAAACAAGATAGAAATAATTGTTCATTGACAGAAAATACCTGAAAATAAGAACTGTTCCGCAATAGCAGCAACGCTTTTGCGGAGCTGCTATTTGTGTGAATAAAGAAAAATGTGAGGTTTTTTATGAGCTCGACAGCCGTGTTAGGTTGTGCCTGGGGTGACGAAGCGAAAGCCAAAATAGTCGATGTTTTGGCGGCGGAAGCAGATTATATTATCCGTTTCCAGGGTGGAAATAATGCCGGACACACCATCAAAGTAAATGGTGAAAAATATGTGTTTCATCTGATTCCTGCCGGTATTCTTTATCCCGAAAAGAAGTGCGTTCTCGGTCCCGGAGTGGTCATCGATCCCTTCGAACTGATCTCGGAAATCAAAAACCTGAAAGCAAAAGGAATTAACTTCAAAAACCGTTTTTTCATCGATCCGCGCGCTCAATTAGTTTTACCGCTGCATCGGGAACTGGATGGACGTACCGAAGCAGATAATAACCAAACCAAGATCGGTACGACCAAGCGGGGCATCGGACCCTGTTACGCAGATGCCATCTCCCGCGTCGGTATCAGATTTGGCGATTTGTATGAGAAGGAATATCTTGTCGAGCGTATCACGAATTTGTTCCATCATCACGACATTCCCCAAAATAACGTGGGATCGATGGTGGAAAATCTGATCGAAGCCGGCAAAATTCTGAAGCCGTTCCTGAAACAGGTGATTTACCTTTGGGCAAAATCGGATAAAGAAAATCTGTTGTTCGAAGGTGCTCAGGGTTCGCTTCTGGATGTAACATTCGGTTCTTATCCGTTCGTTACTTCCTCGCACACCATCGCCGGCGGGATCGCCATCGGTAGCGGTTTTCCCAAGCCGACAGATAGAATCGTGGGAGTTTATAAAAGTTATTTTACCCGCGTCGGAGAAGGTCCATTCCCCACAGAACTAATGGATGAAACAGGCGAAAAAATCCGGGTTAAAGGAAACGAGTACGGCGCCACCACCGGCAGACCGCGTCGTTGCGGTTGGTTCGATGCCGTCGCTGCCAGCTACACCGCCATGGTGAACGGATTGGATGAAGTCGCTCTCACTTTGTTGGATGTTCTTTCCGGGCTGGATACTTTGAAAATCTGCGTTTCTTATCGTCTAAACGGCGAAAAGGTCGAAGAGTTCCCCTGCAGTTCCAGAAACCTGGCTCGGGTAGAACCAGAATACATCGAACTTCCGGGTTGGAAAGAAGACATCTCGCAGGTCACAGAATTTCATCAATTACCGGAAAATGCTCAGCAATATGTTTTCACCATCGAAGAACTTTTGGGTAAAAAAATTACCATGATCTCGGTGGGTGCAGACCGAAAGCAGACCATCTTTCGGAAAGGATTAACGGCTGCTCGGAATGCATAAAACAAGCAGAAATAAATAATTCTTGACATTTGAGCCGACAAATTAAGTTTGTTTCAGCTTTGTAAAAAGCATCAAAATAAAGATTTATGAAATAGAAATAGATGTTTCTATAGAAAGGAGTTTATAAATGAAAAGGACGTTTCAACCTCATAATAGAAAGAGGAGAAATAAACACGGTTTTCGTTCTCGTATGGCGACAAAAGCCGGACGCAAAGTTTTAGCACGCCGTCGCGCCAAAGGAAGAGTTCGCCTCACCGTCTGTGATTAACGAAATTTCATTTTAGTTATCGGAAAGAAAAGGCGGAAGAGTTTTCATACCTGATAGCCGGTGATCGATGAAGTTTATTACCTCGACTCGAGAATATCGGGAAATATATTTGGATCATTGCAGAAAGCAGGGAAGACTCTTTACATTTCTGATTCGGTCGATACCTGATAAAACTTTTGCTGCTGGCATTATCGTTAGCAAACGGGTCGGAAATGCTGTTATTCGCAATAAAGTGAAAAGAAGGGTGAGAGCCTGTTTGCGTGAAAACGGTTCTGCATATCCTGTGGGGGAACATATTATTATCATAGCAAAACCGGAAGCCGGAATTGCTTCCTGGGCAGATATAAAAAACGATTTGCAACATATTCTAAAACAAGAAGTTCATGAGAATATTGAATAAATTTGCTCTGTTATTAATTACCTTTTACCGACGTTGTATTTCGTCGTTCACACCCCCTTCCTGCCGTTTCACTCCCACTTGCAGCCAATATTCTTACCAGGCTTTCCAAAAATATCCTTTCCCAAAAGCCTTCTGGCTTTCTTTGCGCCGCATTCTCAAATGCCATCCTTTCCACCCCGGCGGCGTCGACCCGCTCCCCTGATCGTGAGGAGCATACTTCCCCATTCGTAAGGAGAAATTATGGACAAACGTACTTTACTGGCGCTGCTTCTGATTCTGGCTGTCTTCTGGATCAGCAGCGAATTTATCTGGAAAAAAAATATCCCGCAACCTGCCTCACAAAGCCAGGTAACGCCACCACAATCATTACCGCAAACCACCGAACCTGAAACCTCAACTCCCTCTGCTATCGTTCCGCTGGAAATCATGAATGACGATGCCGAGATCAACGACGATATAATTCTGCAAAATGATTTTATTACTCTCAGATTCAGCAATATGGGAGCGGTTTTATTATCTGCGGAATTGCATGAATTTACGCTGAAAGATAAAAACATCCTCGTAAATCTGATTCCGCAAGACCAGAGCATTTTGGGAATGAAACTGGAAATAGATTCGGGCAACACCATCAACCTGGAAAATGTTCCGTTCGATTACCAATTTATCGATGAGAAGGTTGTTTTTACGGCGCAAACGCAATCCGGAACGATCCTAAAAAGCTTTGAACTTACCGCTAATTATGAGCTGGCAATGCGGTTTAGCATCGATGCGAGTAATAGTGTCGATGCTTACCTGATCTCCTTCGACAGCGGTATCGCTGATTCGGAAGAATTTCTGAAAATGAAACGTACAGATTATCAGATTATGAGTCAGGTGGATAATGTTATAAACAAATTTCCGCTTGCCAAACTGAAAAACAGCCGCGTGATGAACGGTCAGATCGATTGGGCAGCCATCAAATCCAAATACTTTACGATGGCGATTATTCCCGACGACCTCATCAGTATCGACCGGTTGGAAGCTTACAGCAATAATGATACACCGGCGTTCAACCTGAACGTGGAAACCAGAAGAAAAAATCTTGATCATGAATACCGCATTTATCTCGGTCCTTTGGATTACAAAAGCCTGAAAGCTTACGGAAACGGCATCGAAGGAATCGTGGATATGGGTTACAAATGGTTGGAATGGACGCAACTTCCTCACATCTTCAAATGGTTCCTTTCCTTCCTGTATAAATTCATTCCCAGTTGGGGAATCTGCGTCATCGTTTTTGCCGTCGTCCTGAAGGTTCTGCTCTATCCGCTTACTCATAAAAGTTATGAATCGACGACCAAAATGCAGAAAATCAATCCGCTTATCAAAGAAATCCAGACCAAATATAAATCCGATCCGCAAACCATGCAGCAGGAGTTGAAGAAGGCTTACAAAGAGAATGGCGTCAGTCCGTTGGGCGGTTGTCTGCCGATGCTTTTGCAGATGCCGGTGATTTTCGCACTTTATCCGATCTTGCGTTATTCCATCAATCTGCGACAGGCTTCCTTCCTGTGGATGCCGGATCTTTCCGAACCCGATCCCATCTGGTTGTTGCCCATCCTGATGGCTGTTTTCATGTTCGTTCAGCAGAAGCTAACGATGCCTTCCCAGCAGAAAGTAGCGGAAATGGATGAAAAACAGCAGGCTGCCATGCAAAGCCAGAAAATGATGATGTACATTATGCCCGTCATGATGTTCTTCATTTTCAAAGGATTATCTTCCGGTCTGGTTCTGTATTGGACCGTATTTTCGATCATCGGCTCCATACAGCAGTATTTTATTAAGAAAAAATTCAATTAAGGAAACATTATGCAATCTATCATTAAAGAAGGCAAATCCACCTCAGTTATCATTTCCGATTTTATGAAAGAAAAGAATTTAACTTTAGACGATTTTAAATTTGAAGTTCTGGAAGAAGGTTCCAAAGGCATTCTCGGTCTGTTTGGTGCCAAACCGACCAAAATCAAGTTCATCCTGCCCGACTCCGATGAAAAGATCAAAGAGTACACGGAAGGCATTTTACAACGTATCAATGCCGATTACAGGTCGATCGACATTTCACTGAAAGACAACGTTTATTATATCAATATTAAAAGTAACGATCCGGGCTATCTGATCGGGAAAGATGCCAAAATGCTGGATAGCATTCAACATCTTTTGAATCAGATGATCAATAAGCTGGAAAAAAAGCAGTTCAAGCTGCGGGTCGATGTGGATGGTTATCGCGACCGACGTAAAGATGCCCTGATGGAAAAAGTAAAAGACATTTCGGAAAAAGTAAAAACCCGCGGTAAAAGTATAACCATGGAACCTTTACATGCTGCCAACCGTCGTCTCGTGCATCAATATGTGGAAAAAGACACCAACTTGCGAACTATGACCATCGGCGACGGTGAATTGAAACGGGTAGTTATTCTGCCGGCTGTCGGCGGAGATGAGCCGGAAGTCAAAAAGAAACCGCAACGTACGAATCGTCCCCGCAGAAAAAAGGTAGAACCCAAAGAGAAAAAATCGCACGAATAGAATGCAAATCGGAAAACTGGATTGCCATATTTTATCCGCCGGTACCTGGAAAGGTGACGGCGGAGCTACAATGGGCGTGTTGCCCAAACCTCTCTGGCAAAAGTTGATTTCCTGTGATGATAAAAACCGTGTTACCCTGGCTCTTAATCTGCTATTAATACAGGCGGAAGGCAAAAATATTCTTATCGATACCGGGATCGGTAACAAAATTTCGGATAAAGTCAGAAAGATTTTCGATCCGTCTCCCTGGGAATTGTTGGAAAATCTGGCAAAGCTTGGTTTAAAGCGAACCGACATCGATTACGTGATTCTTACGCATCTTCATTTCGATCATGCCGGCGGCGTGGCTGCTTATTTCGATGGTAACCTCGAATTGACCTTTCCAGAAGCTGTTCACATCATTCAAACAAAAGAATGGGAAATCGCTGCTCAACCCGATGAATTGAATCGTGGTTCTTACAATTTTGCGGATGATTTACAGCTTCTTTCCGAAAAAGGAAAAATCCGATTTATCGACGGCGAGTATGAACTGCTGCCGGGAATCAGGCTGGAACTTACCGGCGGGCACAGCGAAGGAATGCAGATCGTCTGGCTGGAAAGTGAAGGCAAGATCGCCTGTTATGCCGGGGACATTATTCCCATGGATGCCCATACGCATCTCGCGGTTAATTCTGCTTTCGACCTGAATCGCCAAGCTACTTTCCTGGCTAAGAAAAGGATTCTGACCAGATTGCAGGAAACGAACGGGATTCTGTTTTTTGCTCACGATACACAGAAATCGGTAAAAGAGTTTAGAGTTTAATAAAAAATAATCTGCCGCAGACTTTCGCTGATTGAACACAGATTTTTTGCCACAAAGACACGAAGACACAAAGGTCACAAAAAAAGAAAGCTGCTATTCTGAAGCAAATCTCCTCTTGAGATTTATAAGCCTTTGGCTTAGGGGTGCGGTCATCCAAAGGCTGATAAACTTTAGCCGTGGGGTGTGTTTACGTCGTTCTTACGAAGAATCTCATTTCCTCACTTCTGTTTTTGCCACCGAATTTCACCAAGATGGATTTTTTTAGTAATTAGTCATTGGGCATTCCGTGCTGATTATTAACGATTGGATATTCGTATATTTATCTTTCCCAAATATGCCGCTAACTAAACACAGACTTTTCTGTTTCTGATTTCTTCTTTAGTTCCAAACTTCCCATCTTCTCACCTTC
>DAISYT010000099.1:0-7369 GCA_036825175.1 Candidatus Cloacimonadota bacterium | reverse complement strand
GAAATGAGCCAGGTAATTCACATAATCCGCAGCGTTTTTGAATTGAAGCAAATTGGTGCCGGGAACGCTTACATCATCCTGCGGGGAGGGACAGTAAAAACAGTTGGCATTGCACACACCGTTGATGAATAAACACGACCATTTACCTTCACTGCACAACCGGCAACCGGGTGAAAGTTCGGAAGAATACAATTTGGCATCGGCATTACAGGAAACCGCTCCCAGATCGAGTAATTTTTGTCTCTGTTCTTCCCGCTTTTTTTCCAGTATTTTGTAGTTGGCTTCCGTCTCGAAATGAATGTGATCGTAATTACTCTGATATTCCCGCTGATTGGCGGTTACCATCCAATTTTTTGAATATTCAAAAGCACTCATTATCTGCTCCTGAAAAATATAAAATTAGAAGACAAGGGCAAAATCGGCAAATTCAGGTCAAATGAAATTTAAGTGAAATCACATAAATTTTTTCCTTGCCATAATTTAGCCCAATTTATTTTTAGCGTTCCGGTGATGGAAGATGAAAAATCCCAAACCGATAAGATCGTGAAATTAAGGAGAATAAATGGCTACAACGTCGGATTTTAGAAATGGCATGATCATGAATTTCAAAAATGAACTTTATGAAATCATCGAATTTCTTCATGTGAAACCGGGTAAAGGCGGCGCCTTCGTTCGCACCAAATTGCGTAATGTGAAAACCGGTAAAGTGATCGAAAACACCTTCCGTACAAGTGAAAGAATCGAAGAAGTACGGGTGGAAAAACACAAAAAAGAATATCTTTATTTCGACGGTGATTTTTACGTTTTCATGGATTCCAATACCTTTGAACAGATGCAGGTCACGCCGGAAATCATCGGGGATTACGATAAGATGCTGATCGAAAACATGGAAGTGGCTATGAAACTCGATCCCGACGGCAATATTATGGGAATCGAACTTCCCACCACCGTCGTTCAGGAAATTGCCGAATGCGAACCCAATGTGAAAGGTAATTCTGCCTCCGTCAGCGGTAAAAAGGCAGTTACCGATCGCGGTCTTTCACTCACAGTTCCCTTCTTCATCGAAGTCGGCGACAAAATTAAGATTGACACGAGAACCGGTGAATACATAGAACGCACATAAGATATTTTTAAGTAAATATTAAGATGTGGTTGAACGTGTTAAAATATTGAAAACTAAGAAAAGAATATTAGGAGAATGAGATGCCAAAAGCAAGAACCTTTGCAGCTAAGCTGGCTCATGACATCAGTAACGAAGGAAAGGTGATCTGCCCGAAATGCAATCAGGAAGTCAAAAAGGTGAAACTGATTCGCGCCAACAAATCCAAAGCAGATTCCTGGACTCCCCGTTACGAATTCGTTAGCGTTTGCAAATGCAACGAAAATGATGTAGTGTCCGGAAAAGTATAAAAAAAATATAAACCGATAAGATTTTTTCTGTCTTATCCGTTTAAAAAAAAAAATTTAAAACCCTCTTTATCTTTACTTAATGGAAAAGAGGGTTTTTGCGTTTATAAAGCAATATAAGGATCGAAGATGAAAAAAAAATTAGCCTTTGCCTTTGTATTATTCGTTTTTGTATTTCATCTGTTTTCCCTGCCTCCGGCTCCCGGGCAGGAAGGTAATTATTTTCCCAGCCAGGAATATTCTTCCGAGATTTTTGGACGGCATCACGGCAGCCGGGAAGTAGAACTTCCTCAACACATTCTGGTTTTGAGAGCAGATTTTACCGATCAGCAGTTCGATCTGGTACCGGATTATCCCGACTCTCTGGCACACGATCAAGCTTTTTATGAAAGATTGCTCTACCACATGAGCTGTTATTGGAACGATGCTTCGCACGGGAATTATATTCTTACGGAAGACAACTTCACCGTTTGGGATAATGTGATTTCACTTCCCCAAACGATGGGATATTATGGAGAAGACGATTCGGAAGGCAATCAGCGGATCGATCTCATCTGCGAAATGGTAGTCGATCTGATCGAAGCGGCGGATAACGAGATCGATTTTAATAATTTTGATGCCATTATCATCATTCATGCCGGCGCCGGACAGGAAACCGATACGGAAATGTCGGACGAAATTTATACCACCTTTCTCAGCCGCCGTTCTCTGCAATCCGGGCTCGATCCCGAAAACGATGATTTTCCCGGCATCGAAACCAACGATGGCATTTATCTGAAAGAATTTTCCCTCATCCCGGAAACCAGCAATCAGCCTTATGTGCAGATTAATTCCGGCGATACGATTTACGGTTTACTGGGTATTATTTGTCATAATTTCGGACATCAGATCGGCTTACCCACTCTTTTCGATAACGACCCTGATAACGGTGAATCTTACGGCATCGGAGGCTGGGGACTAATGGGAACCGGCGTGTGGAATGCCAATAGTTACGTTCCGCCACTGCCCTGTGCCTGGTCGCGTTATTACCTGGGTTGGGAAGATGATAATCTCGTGGAATTGGATGCTTCTGCCGAGAATTTGCAAATCACCTTTCCCACTGCCCACGACGACAGCACACCCAAACTTTATAAACTAAAAATCACCGACGACGAATATTTCCTGTTGGAAAACCGGCAGGAAAATCCCGACGGCAGCACGTATGTAAACGGTAATGGCGAAACTGTGGTTTCTTTTACTTTTCCCACCATCGAAAATCAGCAGGTTTATCCTCCGAGCAGCGTCAATGCCGGACAACCGAAATTCGTTTTCATGGAAAACAGCTATCTGGGTTGTGAATGGGATTTCTATTGTCCCGGTTACAACCTCAGTTCCGCTCCGGTCGATGATGGTTCCGGACTGCTGATCTGGCACATCGATGAAAATGTAATCAATGCTAATTTCGATCCCGAATTTGAAATGAATCAGGTGAATGGCGACGCTTCGCATAAAGGCGTCGATCTGGAGCAGGCTTCCGGCATTCAAACTTTGGATAACAAATTGTACGGTTACGATAGTTTTTACGGTTCGCAGGACGATGCCTTCCGCAAAGAATTTGTGAACGAAGATTCCCTGAATTACTATTTTGGGTTCAACCTGCACAACGACGTTACCTGGCTACCCACTGCCGCAAGTTATTATGGCGGCATTCCGTTGGAAGTGGATGACATCGGTGTTTCGGATTCCCTGATGACATTTAAGGTAAATTACGGCTGGTATTTGGATAGCGGCTACGAAGGCGAGGACAAGCTTTCCATCATTTTTTCGGATTTCGATTCGGATGGCGAAAACGAGTTATTCTGCGTCACTCCCGAAGGTAAAATCTTACTTTGGAAGGACGACATTCTGGCAGACGGTTTTCCTGTCGAGCTGAACATGGCAGAACTTAATCAGCCCGCCAGTTACGATGAAATTTCCAATTCGATTCTCATTCCGGTTCAGATTCAAAACAGCGATTTCGTGAAGTTATACTGCCTGAATTCACAAATTAGCGGCTATTTGGAACAGCTCTTTTTATTGAACGGTTTTTCCTGGGCTGGTCCCGTTGTGATCGATCCCGATGAAAGCAGCGAATATCGGGCTTTTTTGCCTTTGAATGCTACCGACGGAACTTCCGAAATTATTGTTTTGGATACAGATTATCAGGAAATTACCTCTCTCACTTTCGAGACCGAAATGATTTCCAATCTGATTTTGGAAAACAATAAACTACATTTTTTGGGAACGGATAACGTTTTGTTTACGGAAGATTTAACTTCTCTTTCCAATGAAACTCTGGCTTTGGCGATTCCCGCCGAAACAGAAGTTTTATCATTCCAGATGGCAGATATCGACAACGATCAACTCGGCGATTTTGTGATTACCGCTGCCGATTCCCTGCTTTATGTTTTTGAACGAAATGGAAATTCCTTTGCCGATTTTCCGGTGCCAATCGGGTTGGATGCTCTCTCGCTGCCTTCCTTCGCCGATGTAAATGAAAATGGAACGCTCGATATTTTGATCGGCGGTGAAAATGATTTCAAAGTTTTCACTTTTAGCGGACAAGAGCTGATGTCTTCCCGGAAAATTACCAATCCGGATTCGCTTTCTTCGGGCGCTGGCATAATCGCTGCCGACGTAACCGGAAATGATAAACCGGAAATCATGGGCAACTTCTCCCGCAACAGGCTTTGTTTGTGGCAAAATCAGAATAACAATGACTTCAAAATGTACACTGATTTCCCTCATACTTTCGGTAAACGCAGCTTAACTTATCCGGTTCTGGCAGAATATTCCAATCTGGCAGCAGCGTTTTATATTCCCAGCCAAAACGGTGTGATTTTCCACGCCGACCTGCCTTCTGCCCAAATGCCGCAAAACCACGGCAGCCTTTATGAATATTGTGATTTGCAGCGCACGGCTTTTTGGCAGCAGACTGCTTCCGTGACTCCGGTTTCCAATAAATTGTTCGTAAAAGACGAAACCTATTTCTATCCCAACCCACTCAGTCAGGTCTTCTCCAAAGGTGTTGATTTTGGCGCAAATGTACCGGAAATGACGATTATTTTGCGGATGCTTACCACGAAAGATGCCAACGTGAACGTGAAAGTATTTGACATTGCCGGCAACAAAATCTACGAGAAAAACCAAAATTGTGCTAAAAATGTGGTCGGTAAAATGTACATAAATGCCGGGAAGCTTTCTACCGGAGTTTACTTTGCCATTTTAAAAGCAGACGGAGAAGTGCTGAAGCTGAAATTTGCCGTTGAAAAATAGACAGGAAATTCATCTTTTCTAAAAAATAGGATGGATTAATTCCCCGATAATAAATGGGGGAGATGCGGAAGAGAGTAAATTAAGGAGAAATGATAGATATGAAAAAACTTTTTGTAATACTTGTGATAGTGATGCTGACAGCCGTTTTGCTGGCAGATACCAGTGGCGAAGCCGGCTTTCAGATGCTCAAAATCAATACCGGTGCTACCGTTGGCGCTCAGTCCGGAACCGGAGCTTTCACCACCGAAGATGCCTTCGGCTTTATGCACAATCCCACTGCCGGAATCTGGCAACACAAAAGAGTGATTTCTTTGGCTCAAAATTACTGGATTATGGACTGCCAGCTGAACAGCGGAGCGTATTATTATTCACAAGGCAGTAAAGCTTTTGGCATCGGTTACCGCTATCTGGATTACGGCAAACAGGACAATCGTAACGATGCGGGCGAGATTACCGGCGAATTCCATCCCATGGATATGGTGATAACTACCAATGCCGCCTATCGCTTAAATCCCGATATGTATCTGGGTGCGAATCTGCACATTCTTTATGAAAAAATCGATGCGGCTTCCGCTCTCGGTGTAGCCTTCGATCTGGGTTATACCTATCTCACTCCGTTCCAAGATTTCAAACTGGCAGTGGCTCTGAAAAATCTGGGTAAAACCGACGACATGGATAAAGAAGACATCGAATTGCCGATCACCGCCGAATTCAATTTGATCAAAGATTTTCAATTGGGAATGGTTCCTCTTTCCACCGAGCTAAAATTATTGAAACATTCCGACGACGATGATCTGAAAATGGCTCTCGGTTTGAATGCTCAGATCGTCAAAATGCTCGAACTGCGTTTCGGTTATAAATTCAATTACGATTCCGAAGATTTGAGTGCCGGTTTCGGAATCAAACTGAAAAAAATCGATGTCGATTACGCCTACGTTCCGCATAGTTCCGAACTGGGCGATGCACATTTGATCGGATTGACTTATAAATTTTAAAATATAACAAAAAACATAATGGAGCTGTTTTATGAAAAATGCCGGAAGCCTGCTGCTTCTTCTGCTTTTATTTTCACTAAATTTGAACGGATGGGATTACGTTCCCAATCAGCTTCTCTTCAAAACATCCGGCTCCCGAACCATTTCACGCACTTCCACCGGATTGGCAGAATTCGATAGTTTCCTGCAAAATTCCGGTCTGAAAAATATCAAACCTGTTTTGACGAAAGCTCAGAACAGGTTTTTTGTTGCCTCCTTTCAGCAGGATATCGATTGGCAAAATATTCAAAATTATCATTTCGACGGCATCGAATATATTCAGCCGAATTATTTGAATTCTTATTTGCTGGAACCGAACGATCCGCTTTGGGATGAACAGATCGTCAATCTGGAAAATTGTCATCTTCCCGAAGCCTGGGATTTGACCGCAGGCAACGGACAAATTTTGGTGGCAGTGGTCGATTCCGGTATCAATTTCGATCATCCCGATCTGCAAAATAATCTTTTCCGGAATCCCGGTGAAATTCCCGACGACGGCATCGACAATGATGAAAACGGTTATGTGGATGACTGGCGCGGTTGGGATTTCGTGGATGCACCCGAACTTAGCAGTATCGGTACCGGCGATTTTCTGGATCAGGATAATGATCCGAGTGACGATTTGTATCACGGAACGCATGTTTCCGGCATTATTGCCGCCGATACCAATAACGGTGAAGGTGTAGCCGGTATCGGCTGGAACATCAAGCTGTTACCGATTCGCAGCGGTTTTACTACCAATCTGGCAGGAGCCGGTTATTTGCAGGATGACGACGCTGCCGCCGGCATCATTTACGCTGCCGATATGGGTGCGGATATTATTAATCTTAGTTGGGGAGACACGAGTTATTCGCCCATTATCGCCGATGCCTGCGATTATGCTCTGCAAATGGGAAGCATCCTGGTGGCAGCAGCCGGAAACAGCTCCGCAAGCACGCAACGTCAGATCATGTATCCGGCAAAACTGGCTTCCACTCTGGCGGTGGGAGCGGTGAATTCCTCTATGGAACTGGCTTCTTTTTCCTGTTATGGCAGTCAACTGGATATCGTGGCTCCGGGCAGTTACATTCTTAGCACTTATAGCAACGACACGCCTTATCAGACTCTTTCCGGCACTTCGATGGCAGCTCCTTTTGCCGCCGCTTGTCTCGCTTTGTTGCTATCCTTCGAACCGGGTTTGGATTTCGACGAAGTGAAAGCTCGTCTGGCAGCTACTTCTCTCGATCTGGGCGATGCCGGTTTCGATACTTTTTATGGGAACGGCTTGATCGATGCCGAAGCTTTGCTGATCGCCAATCAGAGCGCTGTCATCGAAATCGGATCACCTGCCGATTTTGCCGGTTTCAGCTCATCTTTTTCTATCACCGGCAGTATCGATATTCCGCATTTCTTCCGTTATTCCGTTCAATATCAGGTCGAGGATGAGGAGGGAAATCTTTCCTGGCAACCTGTCGATCCTTTCACACCCTACTATTACGATCCCGTACAAAACGGCTTATTGGCGGATTTTATCGTTCAACCCGATCTGCCCGATTCGACCTATTTGATCAAAGCAGAAGTATTCAACTCCTCCTGTGAAAGTTATCAAACCACTTTTCATGTTTACATCGATCAGACGGCGCCCGTTTTCCTGC
>DAISYT010000098.1:0-7380 GCA_036825175.1 Candidatus Cloacimonadota bacterium | reverse complement strand
GCCGGAAACGAAATCCTCGAAATTCAAAAAAGCTCGTTCCGGTTTCTTCGCCAGGATCAGCTGGATCATTTTGGCATGAGTTTCATCCAATGGCGGAAGCTGGACATGCTGCACTTCCGAAGAAATAACTTCATATTGTTTTTTCCCATCTGTTGATCCCATTTCCACGATACTGCCGGTACCGAATCCCGTTCCGGGTGCGATGATCAGCATGTTTTGTGGATATTTTCGGGAAAGATTTCTCGGCATGAAAAGCGTCGTGCATTCACCGGATTGCAGCTCGTTTTTCTCTTTCATAGCCAAAACGCCATAGCCTGCCAATTCCATGTCGTTCACCATAAAAGTGCTTTCCGGCAAACCCCATTCGATCAAATCTTCCAGACTGATCACGGGACGATCGATCCAGTTCGTAATGGTAACGTGATGACGGTCGATCACGGCTCCGGCAAAACCGATAACACATTTCGTCGGTTTGAGATCGGTAAAATCCCGGAGGGAAGAGTCGATGAATTGCTGAAGTTGAGCTTTATTTCCGATGATTTTTTTGTATTCCGGGGAAGTGAAGATTACTTTTCCCTCTTCCAGAATTTCGCCTTGCAGACGGCTGTGGGTTCCGCCCACATCGATTGAGATATTTAATATTTTCATAGTTTTTTTAGTTTTTTATAAGCATCAAATCATTCAAATTTTAATAATAATTTCGTTTCGTTGGTCTCGTTCGCTACACTTTATTCTTTATACTCATTGTAGTTAATTCAATTCGATCAATAGCTGCTCGTCCACGACCAGATCGTCGATATTGGAATAAGTACTATCCACCGAACCATCGGCGAATTGGATGACAAACGAATAAGTAATCGAATCGTAATCCGAAGTGGCTTTCAAGCGCGACCAGAATTCTTCTCCGCCAAAAATCGGTGAATCATTCAGCGTTTTCAAGGTATCGCTGTCATCGGTGAAATACTGGAGATATTGCACGGTTTCGGCAGAATTATTGATCACTTTCACACCGGCATGAGTGGCAGAACAATAAATTTTCGTGGTTTCATCCGGCTTCACGTAAAGATATGTTTCCGTGTGATATAGCCCATTCGGCAAACCGGAAGAATAAGAATCCTGCATCATAAAAGTTTCACCTTCCATTGCCATATGAACTTTGGTTACATCGTCGCCCCAAAAGAGGAACTGTTTTCCGGTATCGATCTCGATTTCCTGAAAAGGATCGCTGCTTTCCGAACCTGCCAAAACATAATCCACGCCCTTGATCGTGAAATAAAGATTATGATCGGTGCGATTGATAATTTTGATGTCGCCTTCTGAAGAACAGCCCAACAGCACAAGAATCAGCAGCGCAGGAATGATTATTTTTTTCATTCATTTTCTCCCAACAAAAAAAGGCGCAGAGTTCTCCCCGCGCCCGTCATAATTACTTATTTCAGATTGTAGAAAACGTCTTTCCCGATGAATTGAGCAGCATTTCCCAATTCCTCTTCGATGCGCAGAAGCTGATTGTATTTGGCGATTCTTTCACTGCGGCACATGGAACCGGTTTTGATCTGTCCGGCATTTACAGCCACAGCCAGATCGGCGATAAAAGAATCTTCCGTTTCGCCGCTGCGGTGAGAAATCACATTAGTGAAACCGGCATTTTTTGCCATGTTGATCGTATCCAAAGTTTCGGAAAGCGTTCCGATCTGGTTCAATTTGATCAGAATGGCGTTGGCGGATTTTTCAGCGATTCCCTGTTTTAGCCTGTCCACGTTAGTTACAAACAAGTCGTCACCCACGATCTGGATTTTCTTACCCAGTTTTTCCGTCATTAGTTTCCAGCCATTCCAGTCATCTTCTGCCAAACCGTCTTCGATGGAAATGATCGGATATTTCTCTACCAACATGGCATAATAATCCACCATTTCTTCGGAAGTAAGAGATTTGTTTTCGGCTTTCAGATGATATTTTCCATTGCTGTAAAACTCGCTGGAAGCGGGATCGAGGGCGATGTAAATATCTTTTCCGGGACGATAGCCAGCCAGTTCGATCGCTTTCACCATCATCTGCAAAGCTTCTTCATTGGAATTCAGATCGGGTGCAAAACCACCTTCGTCTCCCACGCCGGTACTGTGTCCGTTTTTCTTTAAATAAGATTTGAGTGCGTGGAAAACTTCCGTGTTCATGCGCAAAGCTTCGCGGAAACTTTCGGCGCCGAGAGGCATGATCATAAATTCCTGCAGATCGACGTTGTTATCGGCATGTTTTCCGCCATTGATGATATTGGACATGGGAACGGGCAGAAGCTTGGCATTGGTACCGCCGATGTAACGATAAAGCGGCATTCCCAATTCTTCGGCTGTAGCTCGGGCACAAGCTAAAGAAACGCCCAAAATGGCATTGGCACCAAGTTTTTGTTTATTCGGTGTTCCATCCAGTTTTAGCATGGTTCGATCGATTTCCACCTGATCTCCGGAATCCATTCCGATCAATTCCGGGGCGATGATTTCATTCACATTTTTCACAGCCTGCAAAACACCTTTTCCCAGATAGCGATTGGTATCGCCATCGCGCAGTTCCACGGCTTCGTGTTCACCGGTGGAAGCTCCGCTGGGAATGGCAGCACGACCGATCACACCACTTTCCAGTTCCACGTCGACTTCCACTGTCGGATTGCCGCGTGAATCCAGAATTTCTCTTCCGTATATGGCAAATATTTCTGACATAATTAGTTCACTCCTTTCACAAAAATATACAGGGGACAGATCACGTTGTCCCCTGCTTTTTGTCAAACTCAGATTAAGTAATTTATTTATTAACTCTTAAATATCTTTTCCATGGCTTTTACAGAACCCAGCATGGCAGAAGCTTCGTAGGGAACCACGACCGTCTTATCTCCGTTTTGCACGATTTCGTTGAAAGCGGTGATATACTTGATCGCCAAAAGATATTGAGCCGGATCGGTGCCGGTTTTTTCCACAGCATTCGCTACAATATTAATGGCTCTTGATTCTGCTTCAGCAACCAGGTATTTTGCTTCTGCTTCTCCTTGCGCCCGGGTAATTCTGGCTGCTTTATCTCCTTCTGCCACCAGAATCTGAGATTGTTTATCTCCTTCGGCTTCCAGGATTTTAGCTCGCTTGTCACGCTCGGCGCGCATCTGTTTTTCCATAGCTGTTTTAATTTCCTGAGGCGGATTGATATCCTGTAATTCGACGCGGTTCACTTTCACGCCCCATTTATCGGTGGCTTCATCCAAAATATCTCGCAATTTATTGTTGATCGTATCGCGGGAAGTAAGCGTTTTATCCAGATCGAGTTCGCCGATCACGTTACGCAGTGTGGTCTGTGTTAATTTTTCTATCGCTTGTGGCAGATTAACGATTTCATAAACAGCTTTCACTGGATCGGTAATCTGAAAATAAAGCAGAGCATCGATTTCGATGGAAACGTTATCGGCAGTGATCACGTTCTGACGTGGAAAATCATAAACCGCTTCTCGCAGATCGATACGGTGTTCCGTCCTGGTTTGAATGTATTTATTACCTTTATAATCCACCTTCGTGTAACGCCAGTCGATCTGACGGGTTTTATCAAAAATAGGCCAAATAATATGCAGCCCGCTATCCAAAGTACGATTGTATTTTCCCAATCGCTCGATGATCATAACCTGCGCCTGCTTTACCACCACCAAACCTTTCGAGATCAAAACTATCACAAACAATGCGATAATTATATATAAAACTACCATCTTGCCTCCCTAATTCTCTTTCTCTTCATCCCGGATAATAACAACCAACTTATTGCCATCCACTTTCTCTACGACGATTTTCTTATCTTTCCCGATCTGCTTTCCATTCTGAGAAATAGCAGACCATTCTTCTCCCCCGATCTTAACATAACCGCGTCCATCGGCAGGAATTTCCTTTGTCACCACTCCGGTTTTTCCGATCAAAGCAGCGACATTAGTTGTCTCTGCCGAAGAAGCAAAAAGTTTTTTACTCCACTTTCTAGTGGTAATGAAAATAATAAATGTGACAACAGCAAAAATGAGGATTTGCAGTGGAAGATTTGTCACCAGCCCCGCCAGTAAACCGGTGATAATGGCTCCGACGCCGATGCTCATAAAAAAGAATCCCGGAGTAAAAATCTCGATAATCACACAAATTATACCGATCCCAACCCAAATCATCCAATCCATAGAACCTCCTAAATTATTCTTTGGAAACGTCTTCTCTTCTGTTACCGTCTTTATCTTTATAAATTCGTTTTATTTTACGACCGTAAGTGCTGTTATAATTATTGTAATTGTAATTCGATGAACCTTTACCGTGAGCAGTTCTGATGCCTAAAACCGTCATTATACTCGTAACGGCTAACATCAGAAGATAAAGAATGAAAAAACCGAAAATCATAAATAACATCGTCAGAAAAGTATAAGTAAGGAATTTCCCGATGATCTTGCCGATCGAAGAAGTAACCGAAGTCTGATTTACGGAAATGAGATAAATCAAATCATGATTTAGAAGTCTTTCCTGACGGGAAACGAAGACATTCAAACTGTCGATCTTGGCTTGCGTCTTTTCCAGGTCTGATTGGAATTTACCCAAACTCACCGGCGCTGTGGTTTTGTTGATCAATTCCCGCAATCTGTTTTTCGTGAGAATCTGATTTTCCAGACTTTCTTTGATATTTGTATCGATCACCAGATCGGGATTGGTAATAATATGCTCGGAAACAAGCCCTTTTTGCTCGTGTAATTTCGTTAATTCTTCGATATATTTGGCATTATCCAACTCGATAATATAAACCTGATAATCGGGTTTTACGTCTGAATATTTGATTGTAACATCATCCTTAAAAACCAGACCACCGATAATATTGCTGATTCCTTTATCGTCTGCCGTCCGGAAACTCATATTTATTTTGCGCTGATTCTGGGCAGTCTCAAATATTTTATCGGCTTCTTTCGTATCGATATTTACCTGTTTCGGTAAAAAAACCCGGCTGATATGCGAACTTTTAGCACCGACATAAAATGAAATTATAAAAATAAACAGTACAATAAAAATCTTTGTATCCTTTCTTAAACGAACATTCATCTATCTCACCTCTTCTTTTTTAATAATTCCTCGGCATGCTGCAATGCCAGCTCGGTTTCCGAGCCGGAAAGCATCCTGGCTATTTCATGGAGACGCTCTTTTTCCGTCAACCTATAAACTTCCACCTCGGAAGTTTTTTCTCCGCTCTTTTTGACGATAGCAAAATGTCGATTGGCATATGCTGCAATTTGAGGTAAATGCGAAATGCAGATCACCTGATGATATTTTCCAATATCGTGAATGAACTCAGCCAATAATTCGGAGGTTTTTCCACCGATACCGGTATCGATCTCATCGAAAACTATGGTTCGGCTGTCCAGTTTATAAGACAGCACTTTTTTTACCGTGAGTAAAAAGCGGGAAAGTTCGCCGCCGGAAGCAGCCACCCGCAACGGTTGTAGCTTCATCCCTTTATTCGCCGTAAAATAATAATCTACTTCGTCGCTTCCGGTAGAGGAAATTCCGTTCAATTCCTCGTAACTTTCTTTCTGAGTATTGAGCGGACTGAATCTGATCTCGATTTTAGCTTCGGGAATTGCCAGTTTTCTGATATTTTCCACCAATTCATTTTCAAAATCTTTGGCTGCTTTTTTTCTTTTTTGGGAAAGCTCCGACGCCGATTTCTGAATTTCTTTTATCCCGATGGCAATCGTCTTTTTTAGGTTGTTAATTTGTTCTTTTCCCGATGAATAACTGTCGATCTCGGCATTCATTTCATCCTGATAAACCAGAATCTGCGGCACGGATTTTTTGTATTTCTGCATCAGACGGTTGAGAGCATCCATCCTTTCCTGCACCGCTTCCAGACGGGAATTATCCAGATCGACAATATGCTGCAATTCCCGGATTTTCTGCACGGCATCGTCGAGATTTGCCAGGCTGTCGCGCAGACAGGAAACCGCTTCTTTAATCACGATATTATCATTTTCGAAATGCTGAAACCGGTTGATGAAGGAACTGATCTGATCGTGGATGGAATTTTCACATTCATAAAAAGCTTGTTCCATTTCGGCAGAAAGCTCCAAAATCGCTTCGGCATTGGAAAGCAGGCTCAGTTCGGATTGCAACGTTTCTTCTTCGTCCGGTTTTAGTTGCATACTTGCGATTTCATCGACCTGATATTGATAAAGTTTGATGCGATCCGCTTGTTCCTTTTCCTGCTTTTCCAGCGAGTTCAACTCTCTGATCCGGGTTTCCAGACGGTGAAATTTCTCTGCAAATTCCATCCGTTCTTTTTCCAGATTGCCGAAATTATCCAGCACCTGCAATTGATATTCCTGATCGAAAAGCTTCTGCTGATCGCGCTGACTGTGAAAATCCAGAAGAATATTTCTGAGTTCGACGATGATGTCCTGCGCCACCCGGCGTCCGTTGATAAATCCTTTACTGCGCAGGTTCGTGCCGATTTCTTTGGAAATGAAAATCTCGCCTTCTGAAACATCTATTTCATATTTTTGCAAAAAATCGTGCAAAGCTTCGTGCGCAGGATCGATATCGAAAACAGCTTCCAGATTTGCCGGTTTTGTTTCCTCGAAAAGCATGCCGGAACGTAACGTTCCACCCAAAACCAGATCGATTGCACCCACAATAATCGATTTGCCGGCACCGGTTTCGCCGCTGAGAACCTGCAAGCCTTTGCTAAATTCCAACTCCAGATCGCGCACGATAATGAAGTTCCGAATACTTAAACTTTTAATCATTTTCTTCCCATGTTCAATTTGGTGCGCAGAATCTGATAAAACGTTTTATTGGATAATTTGATCATTTCCAGTTTACGTGAATCGGAAGAAACCGTGATCTCATCGGCTTCCTGCAGTCTGGCTGCATTTCTGCCATCTAACTGTAATACGCAATCGGCATGGCTTTCCATAATTCGGAACGACAATTTATCCGTAGCGGCAAAGACCATCGGGCGTACGCTGAGAATATGCGGATTGAGCGGTGCCACGATGATGGCGTCCATCACAGGAGAAAGCAGCGGACCGCCGGCAGAAAGAGAATATGCCGTGGAACCGGTGGGTGAAGAAACGACAACTCCATCACAGCGGGTGTCCAAAACAAATTGTTTGTTGCTGTACACTTTGATTTCGGTCAGACGTGGAGTTTCACCTTTGTAAAGAACGGCATCGTTTAACGCACGATCCGAAAAAAGGATTTTTCCCTCTCTTTTCAAGGTAACTTTCAGCAACATTCTTTTCTGGATTTTGTAGCGATTATGGATCAGTTCGTCGAGTGATTTTTCCATTTCCCGCATACCGATGTCCGAAAGAAAACCCAACTTACCCAGATT
>DAISYT010000097.1:0-7477 GCA_036825175.1 Candidatus Cloacimonadota bacterium | reverse complement strand
AAATTCCCTCGTAATGACAATTGAATGGTCCATAAAGGGAGACCTCACCATCTCCGATAGCTGCATACGCTCCATATAAGTATATGTCATCGCAATTATCATCGTTTAGGGAATAATTACTATCATGTGGATCATGATTTTTATACTGGATGATGATCCTTTCTTCGGAAACCAATCCAAAATAATCTGATGTATTAGGGTTAGTCGTAAGATCCGGACGTGTTCCCAGAGTAGTACCGGAGTAAGTAATGTCACCTGTTATGTAGATTCTGTTAGCACATCCCCAGGTAAGCTTTCCGGAGACTGCTCCACTTATCCATAATTCACCATCCGGCACATAATAAGCTCTCCCGGCATTAGAAGTACTCAAGACAGGACCTGGTTGCCAAATTGTATCATATATGGTGATTTCATTTGTCCAGATGTTATCGGCATCTTCATACCAATTTCCGCCGTTATTTGTTACGTTGTTAGCAATTGCAGTTCTATCCGGATACCAGCTATACACGTCGAAATCCTGAGTTCCCTCTTCAACGATGAACCCATACATAGTCTGCATACTCGAGCCTTCCATTTTTACACTAACGATATCAACCCCATTACCAATCTGTACAGCATTAGCTTGCAATTCGGAAGCATCAGGTTCAAATATCTCTTCGGGAGCTTCTTCGACCAGTCCGCCTAAGAATATCGATTCCCAGGGCGAAGCGTAAATCGCTCTTTCTCCACCCGGATACACCAGGGCAAATCCATGCGTTTTTACTTCAGCATTAAATGTAGGCCAACCTCCAATGTTTCTTATCCAAATATCATCATTGGAGAAGACGGGACCATCCAGAACGTCTGCACCATAAAACCTGACGACATCATTTCCATTCTCAGAATTCTCTGAAGCTTCAACATCAGTAAAATACTGATACTGTGCGAGGCTCTTATTTTGAACCAGTTTCTCGGTCATTCTTTTAACTGGAGAAACAAACTTCCTGAATTCTCTGAATTTATGTGTAGCCGTGATAAGTGATTTTATTTGCAGGGCTTTTTGGGTAGTAATTCCCATAAAAACCGTAACATCTGTATATTTCGACTTGTTCTCTATTTTGTATTTTGTTACAGGAATCTGTTCAAAATAGATATCATCGGAACGTACGATGGTCATATCTTGATTATCTCTATCCGGCAAAATAAGCATTGTAGAATTATTCAGTTCTACTGTAAGATGCATTCTGGTTGATTCCGAACGTAGAAACAATTCTTCCTGGATAGCGTCCTGATAAAGGTATGACTGTAATTCGGCATCACTTACCAAACCGATTAACGACCAGGCTGATACTGCAGAAACGAGAGTCATGATTAAAGCTATTACCAAAATGTATGCATTACCTTTTTGATTACAAAAGACCTTAAACATAATACCTCCTTCTATTAATCAACATTTCCCAAAAATACTGAAGTTTCATAAATAATTGAACGCGTGTTTTTTGCTATGTCCTCTCTTTCTGACTGTCCGCTTTCTTTGGCTCTATAACGGACCTGCGCTTCCAAACGAATATTGATCAACAGGGGATTACCGGCAGTATCCGTTTTTTCGACAGTCCAGATATCTCTCGGATTTAAGATTTTAAATTGCGGTTCGTTACCGAATTTTACGATATCAGCAACTCTTTCCGTATCTGTAAATCTTGTAAAAGGAAATATCACGATAGGATCGATATATTTTGAATTTCCGTATTTGCTTCTTACTTCCAACTGATCATCATCGTTCACAGAAAAACGTGTCCAATAATTACTTTCCATCGATTCATCAGGAACTAATGGGGTAATTTCGATATAATCTCCATTAGCTGATAAATAGACATCTTTGGCACTAAGTAAGCCAATTAATCTTTCGTCTCCAGTTTGATTCTCATGCGGATAGCCGTATCTCATATACTCAACAGCCCGAAACAAGTCATCTTGCAATTGTAAAAACAATCTTGTTTCCTGATATGTTTTTATAAAATGCAACATGGCCAAAATAAGGGCAGCAAAGATCAATGTGGAAAGCGGAATACCGGCAACCAATTCGATCAAAGAAATTCCTTTCTGATTTATCTTTCGTCTCATTTATTGCCCCACTACATATTGATAAAAATAATCTTCCCGAAGAATGATCATTTTCTGTTTATTCAATACTTTGTATAAATATAAGCGTGGACCATCATACCAAGTTATACGTACATATACTTTATCAAAAAAGACGTTGTTTCCAACTGCTATATCAGCTATTTTACGTTTAACCGTGATAGGATGAATTTTGCCGGTAATTCTATGACCGTTACTTAGTTCATCAAGAGTGAATATACCTGAAGCAATACCCTCAATGTTGACAGGTTGTCTGGAAGTATTGGATCTGTTTTTGTACTTAACTTCTTCTAATTTTTGAGCACCTTTTAAAAGTGCAGCACGATAATGGTAGGTACTGAGAGCTTTATGTTGTGTGATATAGGAAGCCATAAACAAACCTGCGATAGATATAGCTACGATTAATGCTGCGGTAACAACAGAAATCAGTCCAAAGCCATTTTCTGATCTTAGTTTATTCAACATGTTTAGAAACCCATACCGGTTGCAAACATCTTGGGATTATTGGCTATATCTTCAGCCACCTTTCTGTCTAAGTATCCATTCATCACATGACTAAACAAGGATTGGTCGAGAGACTGCATACCTTCTTTCGTCCCGGATTGAATAACAGATGGGATCTGATAGGTCTTCTCTTCACGGATCAGATTTCGAACTGCGGCATTGGCGATCATTATTTCCAAAGCCGGAATTCGGTTGCTTCCATCTTTCATCGGCAATAAAGTCTGAGCAACAACAGCCTGCAAAGATTCGGATAACATAGACCGTACCTGAGCCTGTTGTTCCTTGGGGAACATGTCGATGATTCGATCAATGGATTTTGTAGCACTGCTGGTATGCAACGTAGCTAAAACAAGATGTCCCGTTTCAGCGGCGGTAAGTGCCAGAGATACAGTTTCCAGGTCTCGCATCTCACCCACCAGAATCACATCCGGGTCTTCACGCAGAGCAGAACGAAGAGCTGCGGTAAAAGACCAGGTATCATGTCCGACCTCACGCTGATTAATCAGCGAGTTCTTACTGTAATGTACGAATTCGATCGGATCTTCGATAGTAATGATATGGCAGTTTTTATGCTCATTAATATAGTCGATTATGGTAGCCAGTGTGGTAGATTTTCCACTACCGGTAGGACCGGTTACCAGAATCAAGCCGCGATGACGCATGGCCAATCGTGATAAAATTTCAGGCAGATGCAATTCATCGAAGTCTTTAATGACATTCGGAATAACACGAAATGCCACTCCCAACCCATTCACCTGATGAAAAGCATTAACACGAAAACGTGTATTATCATCAAGTTTGGTTGAAAAGTCTATTTCCAGTTTTTTCTGAAAAATAGCTTTTTGGGAATCATTCATCGTGCTATAAATTAACCTTTCCACTTCTTCAGCACTCATTTTGGGAAGATTCAATTGCTTCATCTTCCCTAAAACGCGTACCATCGGCACAGAACCTGTGCTGATATGTAAATCGGAAGCACCTGCATCTGATGTGAACTGCAGTAATTCTCTAATAGTCAAAAAACACCTCCGAATTAGTCGACTAATTCACTCTCGTCAACTTCTTCGTCGATTCCATAACCATGATAACCAGCGTCGTCGGTATCATACCACACTTGTTTTCCTGCACCTTCGGGGAATTCATCAGTAGAAGTAGCAATGTATTTGGTTGGTGGGTCACCGAGAACTTCAAATTCCCAGTTTTTCAGAGTTCTGGAACCAACTTGTGTATGCACGAGAGCATCTTCGAATTTCAAATCCTGGGTAGTACCGTAAGTCTGATACTGTACACGATAAGTACTTCGCAGAGCAGCGATAGCTGTCTGAGCCTCGGTTGAACGAGCCTGACGAACATAACTCATGTAAATTGGAACAGCAACTGCTGCCAAAATAGCGATGATCACAACAACCACTAACAATTCAATTAAACTGAATCCCTTCTGATTTTTACAATTTTTAAACATTTTCTTCCTCCTTAAAAATATAAAGTTTAATCTTTGCAATAATCGTTCCTTTGCCAGCCATTTGTTAAAATAATTAATAAAAATTTCCTGATCAAACGAAATAATTGGGAATCGATAAATCTCCCAAACCAAACGGCGCATTTCTGACAGGAAATTCTTTTTGGCTTTTAAAGAACCTAATTTTCAAATAATTAACCCCTCTTTTTCTGTCTACCAAAAAAAAATATTACCAGCTCTGATCTTATCGTAAATAATTCATTAGAAATTTACGTGTGGAATTTTATAACTAAAGAAATTTCTTGAAGTTGACTATCCCGTGGCAAGTTAAGGGGTATTTCGCCAAATTTATTTCAGCCAGCTGAACAGCGAATTTTCCATATTTCATCCTTCTACCTCCGGCATGCAGAGCTTCTAGGAATTTCCCCAATTAAAAAAATCATTTTTCGTGTTTATTGATACTCTGGATTTTTTTCTATTCTTCAGCTTGATGGAACTTATTACTCTTCAACAAAGTTAGCTGCATTATTCGGAAAAAAAATTAGTGTCACCAAAATTGACAATCCAAAAATCTAATACGAAAAATAAAAGAGCCACAGGCATGAATCTGTGGCTCTTTATAAGAATATTTTTTTTTATTTTATCAGGATCATCTTCCTGGTAGCAGTATAATCTCCGCTCTGCAATTTATAGAGATAAATACCGGAAGTCACCGCTTTTTGAGCGTCGTTCAGACCATTCCAGAAGGCGGAATGCCTTCCCGAAGTAAGATGACCACTTACCAATGTTCTCACTTTTTGGCCTTTCAAGTTATAAATGATCAGTTCCGTATTTTCGGAAGTATCTGCTGCCAGTTCAAACGAGATAGTAGTGCTCGGATTGAATGGATTGGGATAATTTCGATACAGTCTGGAAGTTGGCAGAAGATTATTTGTCGGATCGTTATAAACCAGCGTTTTATCGAGTTCTGGCGAGTAGGATGGCAACGACTCCACCCCGTTGGTGTAAACGGAGGTGATAGCAAATTGATAAGTGTTTACAGGCAGGGAAGCCCAGGAAATATCGGTATAGAAAGTATCGGTAACAGCAGCAGCGATCAAATCCCATTCATCCGGTAAATTAATCAAGGCAGACTGGAAGCGGTAAATGTTATAAGCTTCAAATTCACGGTTATTTTCACCGCTTAGTTCTTGTGAAATGATCGTATTTTCGTTTTCATTCGCAGGTCCCATGTTTATACCATAAGCTCTGATCAACATGTTTTTTTGGAATAAACTCGAGATGGTTCCGATATCCGTCCAATTATTGCCGGATTGCCAGTTTTCATTGGAATATTGCGTTCCAAACTGGAAAACCCAGGGTTCGTCTTCACCGTCATCCAAGGCAACAGAGGTGTATAAACCCGGAGTAATTACACCCAGAAAGAAACCTTCGGAAGCTGTAATTTGTTCATCCAGAGTATAAGAATTCCATTCATCATCGACGTTTGAGAGCAAGCCGGATTGGAAATAAATCTGCTGTCCATCCGGAACATTGTCATCATCCAAACCGAGAATAATAAATTTGACCTGCGAATGCGCACCGTAAGTAGAAGTAAGATACCACTGCACTTCCTGAATTACGGCAACATTTGGAAAAACGACGCCGAAAACACCGTTAGCCGGAGTGCTGCCGAATCCAATCTGGAAATCTACTACTCCGTCATCATAACGGAATTCTCCGCCACCCTGACCGGGTGAATTCCAATTTAAATAGGCTTCAGTTTGCTCATCATTTTGGGTAGCAATCACGTTACCGGGTGGCACCGTAATTTCTTCCAAAATCAGCGTACCCAAATCGAGATTGGCAGATTCGACTACTACTTCACCATACAGCGAAGCATAATTTTCGTATGAAACCTGTAAATCATAAGTAACGTTGGTGTAAACACCGGTAATCACAAAATCTCCGTTGGCATCGGTCGTAGCCTGATAGCCGGCAAATCCGCTGAGTTCCACCAACGCGCCTGCCAAACCGGTTTCCGGTGCATCGCTGCCCACTACATGACCACTCACTTCCACTTCGTTTAAAGCTGGTAAATTAAAATTCAGACTGATCGTTTGATCTTCCAAAACTTCTGCTTGTTGAGTTTGCGGAGAATGACCAAATTTGCTGGCAGTGAAATCATGCATTCCCACCAGAACGTTCCCCAAATAATAAAAACCCTGATCATCGGTATAAGAGGTCATATTCAGATCTTCGATTTCTACTTCCGCTCCGGAAAGAGGATTGTTCTGATCATCGTAAACATAGCCTTCCACATTTCCCATGGCACCCTGATAGAATGTAAACAGAATGTTGGGAAATTTTTCAAAGCTGTATCCGTCGGGAGGAGAAGCAGGATCGAGAATCATCGTATTATCACGTTCGTAGCGGGTTCTGTCTTCGTGTTCGGTTGTTTCGGAATGCATAAAATTATCGGTGTTCGTATAACTTTGGGCATCCATCGGACGATGAACCATCATCACCAGATTATTACCTTCATAGAGGAAGGAGGTATCCAGTGTGATCGTCACCTGACTTTGAGTTGTATAAAAGCTGACATTGCCGTCAAAAACCTGAGTTAACTGAGAAGAGGGAATCCAGCCGTTCGTCAGATTTTCCTGAGTCGTCGTTCCCATCCAGATCGTCATCGGTTTATCGGATAAATTATTGGAAAAATCATAGAAGAAAGTGAGTTCGGTGATCATGCCGGTAGTGAAACTCAGTTCATCTTCAAAATACAGCATTTCCGTTAAGCTGTTCAAATATTGGAAGCAAACCGGAGTTCGGTTGTTGAGTTCCGTGCCCGTTCCCACCTGAATTTCAAAGATTCCGGGAGGATATACATACACGCTCAAATTATTTGTTTGATTATTATTGGGATTTTCATCGCCGGTAAGTACTACTTCGCCGTACAAAGAAACCGTTCCCTGCGGTTCATTGGCGGGAATCTGCCAAACCAGGTTATGAACGACAGTCTCGTTCGGTTCGATCGGATCGGTGATGTCGATAGAAGCCAATTCGATGGCAGCAGCTTTGTAGAGTTTTACCGTATAACTGTTTTGCGTATTATTTCCGATATTTTTTACGGATATTTCGTAAGTTTCCGTATTATTGGCGTTCACAATCGTACTGCCGCTTATGGCAAGTGCCGAGAGGTCGTTATCATACGTAATTGCCAGGTCTGCGGTTATTTCCACATTATCGATGACCCACCACCAATCCCATCCGGGTTGCACGGAATCAAATCTGATAAGAACATTACCGAATCCTGTAGCATAATTGGAGATGTCACAGACTTCATGAGATTGACGTACGCTGGTATTCCAGGTAATCACGTTATTCCAGGTGGCGCCGCCATCGTTTGAAACA
>DAISYT010000096.1:0-7500 GCA_036825175.1 Candidatus Cloacimonadota bacterium | reverse complement strand
ATCTTAGTTAAATTTCTTTTCACTCTATTTTTCTGCTTATTATGCAGAACTCATACAAAAATTCGCTTACAAAAAAATTATTATTTTCATTTGGTAGAAAATAATGACGTATTTGTTTGTCAAATTAAATGTTCAGAACAGTTTAATTTTATAATTAATAGATTAAAGGCTGTTGATTCAACAGGAGAAGATTCTTTCTCCTTTTTACCTTATACCTTTTTCCTTTTTATCTTCATTTTCCACTTGACCGATAAAACATGGGATTTTTTCTGCAACCGGATGCTGACTTAGATTTAGTGAATTCAGCATCGAATCTATCTTCGGGGCAGGGTATAAATTCCCGACCGACGGTGAAAGTCCGTGAGTTTCGATGGAATTGATTCAATCCGGCAACTGCCGGATGAGTTAAGAACATCGCGATCGATTCGGTGAAATTCCGAAACCGACAGTATAAGTCTGGATGGGAGAAGATAGGAAAAAATGATGAAGATCATTTTTTGCAGCCCCGATGAACGGGGTATTTTTTTTGCTCCTTCATCGGAACATTTCTCCTCAAAATCCTTCCTGCCCATGGGAGTTTCTTGTGCAATACATGAAATTGGCTTTGCAACTGGCAGAGCAGTTTCGGGGCAAAACCAGCCCTAATCCCCTGGTGGGAGCAGTGGTAGTGCAAAACGGCAAGATCGTCGGGAAAGGCGCTCATCAGTTTGCCGGCGGACCGCACGCCGAAGTATATGCACTTACAGAAGCCGGAGATCAAGCCAAAGCAGCCACGCTTTACGTTACTTTGGAACCTTGTTGTCATTACGGTAAAACTCCGCCCTGCACAGACAGAATCATCTCAGCCGGAATTGCTAAAGTTATCGTTGCCACACTCGATCCCAATCCGCTCGTAGCAGGAAAAGGCATTCAGCAACTGCGTTCTGCCGGCATCGAAGTGGAAGTGGGAATGTGTGGGGAAGAGGCGAGACAGCAAAACGAAATTTTTCTACATTATATCACCACTAAAATGCCTTTTGTTACCGCCAAAGCAGCAATTTCTCTGGATGGGAAAATCGCTACAGCCGAGGGCGATTCCAAATGGATTTCCAATGAAGAATCGAGACGAGAAGTGCATGTTCTGCGTTCGCAAGCCGATGCTGTTCTCATCGGTAAAAATACCTTTCTCAAAGATAATCCGAGATTGAATGTGAGATTGGAAGAAGAAACCGAAGGACCGCAGAAAATTGTGGTCATTCCAAAGTTTCGACTCGATGTTCCTTTCGAGTCGAAAGCAAATTTCCTCGAACAAATTATGGATTCTAATGTGTATAAAACTTCCATCCAAAAGCCGCTGATAGTGGTTTGTCATTATTCGGTTGCCACACCGGCAATGCTGACGGAATTCAAAAAGAATAAGATCGAAGTTATTCCGGTTGGAGGAGAAATCCACCATCTGGATTTACGGGAATTATTGCAAAAATTGGGAGAAAGAGAAATCACCAGTTTGCTTTTGGAAGGCGGCAGTGGGATTTATACTTCCTTTCTGCAAGCCGGATTGATCAAAAAATTTCACATTTTTCAAGCGCCGATTTTGGTGGGTAACGACGGCATTTCCTTCCTGCAAAATCTACAGATAAAATCGATGTCGGATTGTTACAAAATGAAAATAAGAAAAACAGAAACTTTAGAAGATAATATTCATTGGGAACTAATCCCCTCTTGCCAGCCATGGCGTAGCTTTAGCGAAGACAGGAGAGGGGTACGGCTTTAGCCGTGGGGTGTGTGATCACGGATTATAAATGTAACTCGTTCATCCGGAACGAGAAGGTAAAAACAACGATCAGGATGATCGTTTTACGGAGAAAGTATGTTCACAGGAATAATCGAAGAAATCGGCAGAATCGAGCGGATAACCCGAAGCGGTTCACAAAACTCGCTCACCATTTCCTGCCACGATATCTTAGCAGACATGAAACCCGGTGACAGCATTGCTGTAAATGGCATTTGTTTAACCGTGCATTCATACGATGCTAACGGTTTCACAGCCGATGTGATGCCGGTAACTTTCCAAAAATCGGGTTTGCAGAATTGCCGGATCGGCGAGCGAGTAAACCTGGAAAGAGCTTTGCAGTTACAATCTAGAATCGGCGGTCATTTGGTCAATGGGCATATCGATGGTGTAGGTAGGATTACTTCCGTTCAAAACCTGGAAAATGCTGTTCTGTTCAGGATTGCCATCGATCAAAAGCAGCGAAAATATCTGATCCCCGAAGGCTCGATCTGTTTGGATGGCATCAGTTTGACGATCGCAGAATTGGGAAATGATTTTTGCATGGTTTCACTCATTCCGGAAACGATGAAGAATACGATTCTGCCATACAAAAAAACGGGAGATTTGCTCAATATTGAAACAGATATGATCGGAAAATATTTATATAACTTCCTGCAAAATAAAGAGAAAAAAGACATAAGCCTGGAATTTCTTAAGGAGAACGGATTTGCGTAAATGTCATCCTGAAGTATTTTATAGCTTTTCTTATGAAGGATCTCGTATGATTTCATTCAGCTTCTCTTCCCGTACGAAAAGAGATTCTTTCCATGAACAAGGTGTACACACCCCGTCCCGAAAATTCCGGGACACCCCTCTCAAGAGGGGATTTACATCAGAATGACATACAATTTTATTGGAGATAAAATGATAAACAAAATTGAAGAAGCATTAGAAGATTTCCGCCAGGGAAAAATGTTGATTGTGGCGGACGATGAAAACCGGGAAAATGAAGGTGATCTGATTTTGGCAGCGGATTTTGTCACGCCGGAAGCCATCAACTTCATGATCACAAATGGCAGAGGATTGGTTTGCGTTCCTATGACCGGAGAAGCTTTGCAGCGTCTCGGCATCGGACAAATGGTGCAGCAAAACAGCGACAATCACCAAACAGCGTTCACTGTAAGCGTGGATCATATAACGAGTACCACCGGCATTTCTGCCTACGAACGATCTGCCACGATCAAAGCTTTGATCGATCCGCAAAGTACGGAAAAAGATTTTCGCCGTCCGGGACACATCTTTCCACTACAAGCACGCGCAGGTGGTGTTTTGGAACGTGCCGGTCATACGGAAACTACCGTCGATCTGGCAAGATTAGCCGGATTGCAGCCAGCCGGAATACTGTGTGAAATTGTGAGAGACGACGGCAAAATGGCGCGATTACCGGATTTGGAAAAATTCGCTCAAAAATGGAATCTGAAACTGATCACAGTGAAAGACCTGATTGCGTATCGTTTGCAGCATGAATCGTGGGCGACAAGAGAAACCGGACTGATCGATCTTCCTACCAAGTGGGGAAAATTCAAGTTAGTCGCTTACACCAGCGCCGATGCTAAAGAACCGCATATCGCCTTGATAAAAGGCGATCCGGCAAAAGCAGATCATCCGGTTTTGTGCCGCATTCATTCCGAATGTTTTACCGGTGATTTTTTGAGAAGTTTGCGTTGTGACTGTGGCGATCAGTTTTCCGATGCGATGACACAAATCGAAAAAAATGGGGAAGGAGTGCTGCTCTATTTACGCCAGGAAGGTCGCGGAATCGGACTTCTGAACAAATTGAAAGCGTATGAATTGCAGGATAACGGACTCGATACCGTGGAAGCAAATGAAGCTCTGGGCTTTCCTGCCGAGATGAGAGAGTTCAAAGTTGCTGCCGATATTTTGCACGATCTGGGAATAGACAGCGTGGAACTGCTTACCAATAATCCTTTGAAAATAAAGCAATTGGAAGAAGGCGGAATTCAAGTGCAGAGAACTCCACTCGAGTTTGCGCCGACCTGTTGCAACGGGCATTATCTGCAAACTAAAAAAGAAAAAATGGGACATCTTTTACAGAAAGTGTCGGGATAAATAATTACGCATGTACCCTGTTCACTCATGAACGGGTAAGTACCTAGCAAGAGTGCTTGTGGTACATGAAAAATCGGAGGAAAAAATGTATAAAACACTGGAAGGAAAATTAGTAGGAAAAGGATTGAAAATAGCCATTGTGGCAGGACGTTTCAACGAATTCATATCATCGAAATTGCTTAGCGGAACAATGGACGCTTTGATTCGGCATGAAGTGAAAGAAGAAGACATTACGGTAAGTTGGGTACCGGGAGCTTTCGAGTTACCGCTTATCGCACAGAAACTGGCTAACACTCGTAAATACGATGCTGTGATTTGCCTGGGAGCAGTTATTCGCGGTGCCACACCGCATTTCGACTACGTGAGTTCCGAGATGAGCAAAGGTATCGCTCAGGTCGGATTAGATAGCGGAGTGCCGGTTATTTTTGGCGTGGTTACCACCGATACGATAGAACAGGCAATCGAACGCGCCGGAACGAAAGCAGGAAATAAAGGCTGGGATGCTGCCATCAGCGCGATCGAAATGGCAAACTTGCTGAAGGAGATCGAGAAGAATTAGCAACGAATCCGCTTTCGTTCAGACTTCAGCGTGACAAGCAAAACGAACAAATTGAAGCAATTTGGTATGATGATAATTTATTGACTGACTACTGAAATTATCTCGTAATCAGCATGTCTTCTTTTTCACCTTTGATCACCACCGATAATTCGTTGGGAACACAAATAATAGGCAAAGAATCGCTCCAGCCTTGTTTCACGCAATCCTGATGCGGACAGGTGTTTTCTTTGATGCGAACTTTCTGATGAGCAATTTCCACGACAATCCCCTCATCGACTTTGATAATTTGATCTTCATGCAGAGAATATGTTCCTACTAATTTATTGTGATAATGAATTTCCACCTTTTTACCGGTAAGGTCGGATTTCATTTTGCATAAAAAAAATCCGGCAATGATCAATAAAATGACGATCAGAACGATATCGGCAACGGTAAATAGTTTTAGGATTTTTTTCATATAATTATTGAGATTCTTTTTCCTTATTCTTCCTCTGTTAAGGGCAAATAAAAAAGGGATTATAAAAGCCATTCATAGAAAAATACGTTTTCATCAGGCAAATTCGCCGTAGATTTTTTTACCGCAGGAAGGACAGTGTCCGTCGATAAGATGAATTTTCAGTTTATAATTTCGTTCGATTAAAAGTGATTTACAGCGCGGACAATAAGTATTGTAGTCGGTCACCACATTTCCCAGAAAAACGTAGGAAAGCTTCTCCGAAGCGAGTCGTTTTGCCATTTCCAAAGTTGGCTGCGGAGTGGGTGAATTCGTCATTTCAAAAGTAGGAAAATAACGCGAAAAATGCAGGGGGATTTCAGGATCGACGGAAACCATAAAATCGATCAAACGAGTTATATTTTCCACAGAATCATTTTCCCCGGTTATAAGCAGATTGGTTATTTCCAGATGACAACCTGCTTTTGCAGAAAGCCGGATCGTCTCCAGAACCGGCTGCAATGAACCTCCACAAATGTGATGATAAAACTTTTCATCCATGGATTTCAAATCGATATTCATAGCATCGATGTAGGGGAGAAGCTCCTGTAGCGGAGCAGGATTGATGTAGCCGTTCGTCACCATCACGATTTTGATGCCGTTTTCTTTTAAAACGGGAGCAATCGTTAGAATGAATTCAAACCAGGTGAAAGGTTCGGTGTAAGTGAAAGCTAAGAAATTAGTTTTATGGGAATGGCAAAGCGTGATAATTTCTTGCGGAGTAATGTTATACGTATCGATTCTTTGTTGGCTGGAAGTGTAATTCTGGCAGAATTTACAGGAGAAATTACAGGAATTTGCACCGAGCGATAAAATCTGAGAACCGGGAAAGAAATGATAAAGTGGTTTTTTCTCCATGGGATCGAGATTGAGCGAAATGGTTTTGCCATAATTGGTGGCATAAAGAGTTCCGTCGATATTCTGGCGGGAATGACATTTGCCGAAATCATCCGGTGCGATCACGCAAAAATGCGGACATAACCGGCATTGCACCTTGCTATCGGTTAATTTCGTATAATATTTCGCCTCGAACATGATTAATTCCCAGTTTTATACATCAGCCATTTCGATGATTATTGTTTGATATATTTTGCCAAAATCTCCAGATTTTTCTGCAAGCTATCGGAATTTAATTCCAAAGTTCGTTTGGCATTAATTCCCATTTCTGCTGCCGATTTACGATCCAGTGCGATTTTTAAAATATCTGCCGATAATTCCTTTTTATTGGAAACGACGATTCCGGCATTTTCCAGCAAGCGATCCACAGAATCGCGGCAGGATTGATGATAATTTCCGATAATGATTGGAATGCCGTAGAACGCCGGTTCCAAAGGATTATGTCCGCCAAAATTAAAGAAACTTCCGCCCACGATCGCCAAATCTGCCAGTGCATAAAATGTATTTAAAATGCCCATTTCGTTCACGATCAATAAATCCGGATCATTTTGCAGATCGGTGTAGAGTGCATATTTTCTGTCTTTGCAAAGCGATTTCAACTCCGGTAAACGATGCAGATGTCTTGGCACAATCACCATTTTCAAATTGTCGATTTTTGCCTTCAAAGCCGGTAAAATTGAAAGAAGCAATTTCTCTTCTCCCGGACGGCTGCTCCCCCAAACGATGATATAATCCTTTTCATCGTAACCCAATTCCAATCTCAGTTTTTTCCGATCAAACTCCGGTTGTTGAACACAGAATTTCAGGTTGTGAGCATTGGTCACATTATTGAATTTGAGTGACTCGAATCTTTGGGCATCCTTTTCGGATTGCGCATTCACTGCGATTATGGGTTTCCAGACCGACTTCCAGATTAGACGAGAAAATCGGTACTTTGGAAAGGATTTATCGGAAAGACGGGCATTTACAATAATAATCGGAACTTTATTTTTTCGGGCACGATAAAGCATGTTTGGCCAGAATTCGGTTTCCACCAGAATAATCATTTCCGGATTATACTTTTTGAAGATTCTGTTCATCAAACGATCGAAATCGAGCGGAAGATAAAAAGTCGTGAGTTTTGGACTGATCTTGCGAGCAGCCTCCTGACCGGTATCGGTCATGGTGGAAAATACTAAGTCGCGATTCGGAAAGCGGTTCAGAAGCTCGTTGACCAGAGTTTTTACGGCATTCACCTCTCCCATGGAAGCGGCATGAATCCAGATGCAACGGTCGAAACCGTGTTTTACTCTGCCGAAACGTTCTTTACGTTCTTTTCCTTTGAAGCGTATAAATAAGAACGGACAAATCAACCAAAATAGGATGGAAGTTAAAAATCTATAAACAAACATTCTCTCTCCACAAATTACTCAAGATATTGAAAAATAGATGTCATCATCGACGCGGGAAACCATGACTTTTATCTGATCGGTCAGCTGGAAAATCTTGCCGTGATAACGCCCGACAAAACGCATATATTGCTCCATGAATTCATATTGGTCGTCTTTAAACGAAGCAGCTTCGACGATTCCGGTAACTGGATATCTATCCAGTTCCACGATCAGTCCGTCGGCTTTCATGCCGATAATAACACCGGTATATTCTTCTCCCAGATGCTTTTTCATGAAG
>DAISYT010000095.1:0-7520 GCA_036825175.1 Candidatus Cloacimonadota bacterium | reverse complement strand
ATATTTTACATAATTTCCGTTCTCGGAAGGTTGCCAGAGATAATGAGAATCTGCTACGGAAGCATCATAATTCTTAGAAATCTCCCGCTGCCGGTCGAAAATTTCTTTAGTTATGGAAGAGCCGATGAGAGTGGTATCGGAATGAGCTGCGAAATTACGTTTGTACACCACCGCGACCGAATTGAGGTTCTGATTGTTTTCCGGCAGTGATTTAATAATTTCCTGCAAAGTAGTAAACGAACCTTCCACCTGAAAAGCGGCAGTAACAACCTGAATATCGGTATCGGCAAGATCGAGTGTATAACGAACATTCTGATGATACAAAGAATTCGTGAGAAGTTTTCCCGCCAGCAGATAGAACAGCAGTAATATTATTGCCAGCGCTATTAAACGCCATGATAAGTGAAGTTTCATATTTCTTCACTCGTTGATAATAACAGTGCAAATCGTTTCCGTGTACAAATTTTCATTCGGTTTACCTCCTCGTGAACAAACTGACACGACTTTTCCCACATTATTTATCCGAACACAACTCACTTTTAATAATCCGATTTGTCAAAGAATTTTATTTTTTTAACAGAGATTTTTTATTAGATTTTATAAATCTGTTGTGAAAAAAAACAGCACGAAATAAATTGGTTTTTAGATAAATGGTAAGGAAGAAAATATGAAGAAAGGAACGAAGGCAAACTAGATGTTTCACCTAAAAATCGCGCTGAAATATCTAAAAGGCAGGAAGAAGTTTTTTTTCACTTTTTCCAATCTGCTTTCCGTTTGCGGCATTATCATCGGGGTCTTTTCATTGTTGGTAGTTTCTTCTGTTATGAACGGATTCGACAACGATATGCGGCAGCGGGTCATCGGCTCGAAAGCGGAAATAAAAATCCATGATCAGAATTACGCACCGATTTCGGATTATCAAAGCCTGCAGCGAAAAGTGAGTGAAATTCCTGTGGTGCAAGCCGTGGCGCCAGTTTGCGAAATGGAACTGATGATCCAGAAAGACAGCAACCTTTCTTCTACCCTGTGCTTCGGTATCGATTTCGAGGCTCACGATAAAATCACCGATCTCCTCGATAAAATGGTCGTGGGCGTTCCGGAAAAAGAAGATTTGGATGCAGACGGCATCATCATCGGTCTGGATTTGTCCATCACGATCAACGCAACTGTGGGCGAATATGTACAATTAACCTCCCCGGTAGGTACCGAACCTTCCCCTTTTGGGCTATTGCCACGCAGTAAAAAACTAAAAGTTGTGGGATTATTTTCTTCCGGAATGCCGGAGTACGACCAATTTTATACCTATGTTTCGTTAGCCAATGCCCAGTATTTTCTCGGTTATCAGGACGAAGTAAATTTATTGGAAGTGAAAACGACCGACGAGAGAAAAACGCACAAATTTGCCAAACAGATCGGAGCGCTTTTAGGAAGCAATTTCAGTGTGGAAGATTGGAGTATGTTCGATGCCAATCTTTTCAATGCCATCAAAATGGAGAAGGTCATCATGTTCCTGGTTCTGGCTCTGATGATTATAATCGCTTCCTTTAATATGATGGGAAATTTCATCAAACTGGTTACGGAGAAAAGAACCGAGATCGGAGTTTTAAAAGCTTTGGGAGCTTCGGAAAAAGATGTGATGAAAATCTTCGTTTTAGCCGGAACCATCATCGGATTATCCGGTGTTTTCATCGCGGTTTTCCTGGCTTTGGCAATCCTTTTGGCACAATTGAAATGGCAGTTCATCCTGATTCCGGTACCCGGCTTTCCTCTGCAATGGCTGCCGGTGGAGTTACGTTTAACAGATTTTATCTTCGTTCCCATCATCGTCATTCTGATTAGTTTCATTACCACGCTGCTGCCTGCCCGAAAAACCATGAAAATCGATCCGATCAAAATTATCAGGAATGAATAAATGGAACAAAAACATTTGAATATTCTGCTAAAAGTGGACGCTTCCTTCGAGCAGAAAGCAAAATATGTTTTCCGCACCTTTGGCAAAATTTTGGGATTGAAGATTAATTTCTTCACAGCGAGCACGCTCGAACCGATCCATCTTTATTATGGCAGCTACATCGAAGATTCATTCCCCATTCATATCTACCACGATCTGTCGGCACCGGATTTTTTTAGCAGTAATCAGCCTTCTCCCTCCTATAAATTCCATCTGCTCAAATATAAGGATGAATACATTCCCATGCTTTTCTCCCGACCGGGAAAACTTTTTCGCTATACCAGCAATTCCATTCGGCTGCGAAAAGATATCATTTCTTCCGCATTTTTCTTTCTCACCTGCTGGCAGGAATACGCATCCGGAAAAGAGAGTTCACCGTCTGCTCCTTATAATTATCAGGATTCGTTGCAGCATAAATACGGATTTGCCGAAATCGCCCCCGTCGATCGTTATTGCGAAATATTGAAGAACATGCTGAAACAGACTTTTCCCGAAATAGTTATTATGAACGTTTGGCCCGAGGGTAAAAAGTTCGCTCTTTCCGTTTCTCATAACGTGGAATTCTGGGATTTCTGGTCGAAGGAATACATCGATGAAATACTGCAGCAAAAGAAAACGCTACAAAATAAAGAGCAGCGGAATATTTATTGGAATGCCCGGTTCCACAAATTGATCAGACCTTATTCTACCTCTGCTGATCATGGTTTTGCCAAACTCATCCGCAAAGAAAAAATCTACAAATTCAAAGCATCCTTTTTCCTCATCACCAAAACCGATTTCCCAGATAGAAGGAGAAACTACTTCGCCCAAGAAAAGTGTTTACCTAAGTTGGAAAAACTGCTGAAAAATGGTAACGTAAATCTTTTAGGAAGTGAAGAAGCAGGAAGCGATCCAGATATTTTAAAGCAGGAATGGGAGAAATTAACCGAATTTCCTGCTAAGGGTTTTCGTGTGCGAAACCTGAATGCACCTTATCAAAAACTGTTCGCCATTTTGGAAGAAGCAAAAATAAATTTCGACAGCAGCCTCGGATTCGATGTAAAAACCGGATTCCGAGCCGGTATTTCTTATCCGTTCCAACCTTATAATTTGCCGGAAGACCGACCTTTCGATATTCTGGAAATCCCGCTCATCCTCGATAATAGTGCCCTGCAAGCAGAAGCAGGCAGAAATTCCACAAAAACCAAAAAGATTTTGAAAAGAATGTTCAAACAAACTTTAGAGCATCACGCTCATCTTTCCATCTCCTGGCAATCTCATAAGTTATACTCTTCGAGCTTTTTATCCCACAGAAATCTTTTTTGGCAGTTTATCGGGTATGCAAAGCTCCATAATGCCTGGATTTGCTCCCTGGAAAAGCTGTATAACTACTGGCAGAATAGATAGCGGTTTAAGGCAAAATCAGAGCCAAATACCAGAAAAAATCCGTCTGCATTCTTTAAAAAAAAAATTATTTCTCTGTTAATAACGAATCTATAAGCACGATAGCTTGATCATATTTTTTACATTTTTTTTTTAATTTGACACGCCAGCTAAACGACTGAAGTTGCATTATTAAAATGGATGAGACGAAAAAGCAGGATTGCCTTCTCAGAAGCCTATCCTGTTGTAATATATAGTGTTAACGATTGTAAAATAATTTTACTGTTAAAGAGGGGTTGTATGGAGCTGACAGAAAATGCTTTAACTGTGCTTAAGAAGCGCTATTTTAAGCAAGATGGAAATGGCAATCCGGTGGAAGACTGGAACCAAATGATTGAACGTGTAGCCGGAAATATCAGTGGCAACGACGAATCAAAAAAGGTAAAATATTTAAAGCTTTTGGATTCCGGTTGCTTTTTGCCCAATTCTCCCACCTTGATGAACGCCGGCAACGATTTGCAACAACTTTCTGCCTGTTTCGTTTTGCCTTTGGAAGACAGCATGGAAAGCATTTTTGATTCGGTGAAAAATGCTGCACTCATTCATAAAAGCGGCGGCGGCACCGGCTTCAGCTTCAGCAAACTGCGTCCGGCAAACGCCAGAGTACGTAGCACCAATGGAGTTTCCAGCGGTCCCATCTCTTTTCTCAAAGTTTTTAATGCAGCCACGGATGCCGTGAAACAGGGGGGCTCAAGGCGCGGCGCCAATATGGCGATCCTCAGCGTCGATCATCCCCAGATTTTGGAATTCATTACCTGCAAAGAGGATTTGACCGAACTAAATAATTTCAATATCAGCGTCGGTATAACGGACAAATTCATGAATGCGGTTTATAAAAACGAAAAATACGAACTGATCGAGCCGCACACCGGCAAAGTCGCCCAGGAATTGAATGCCCGCGATGTTTTCGATCTGATCATTAAAATGGCACACCAAAACGGTGAACCCGGCATCGTCTTTATCGACCGAATAAATAAATACAATCCCACTCCACAGTTAGGAAAAATCGAATCGACTAATCCCTGTTTTCATCCGGATACGTTGATTTCCACAGAAAACGGATTAGAAAAAATTGAAGATTTGTTCAAAGAAAATCAAGCAATAAAGCTCTTTACCGATAATCGGGTTAAAACCGAAAATCATACCAACGATTATCGAAATTTGGATGATCTGGGCATAACTCTCCGTGAAGCAAGAGTTATGCAAACGGGAATTAAAAAAACGCTAAAATTGAAACTACATAACGGACAGGAAATTATCGTCACTCCGGATCACAAAATCTTGACTGCCAATGGCTGGAAGGAAGCAAAAACTCTTGATGAGCAGGATGAGATTTTGATTCAATCCGGGAACGGGAAGTGGGCAGAAAAAGACGGTATTGGAGAAGAATTAGGATTGTTTTGTGGTTGGCTTTTGGGAGACGGCTGGCTCACTTCCGATGAAAAAGTAGTGGGAATGGTGTTTGCTGAAAACGAGAAATATCTACAGGAATTATTCAGTGAAATTGCTGAAAAATATGATGGCGGCAATGGAATTATTAATCAACGTGAAAATAGTTGCTGGCAGATGTTATTTAAGCGTAGAGACTTTGTTGATAAAATTCTTTCTCTGGGAATCACTCCTCAGAAAGCACATTTGAAAACAGTCCCGCAGATTTTCTTTACGGCTTCCCGTTCTACGGTTCGTTCTTTGCTCGACGGTTTATTCAGTTCTGATGGAACAGTTAACTTTATCGATGAAGCTCATCGCGACATCAGATTGAGTTCCACATCACGTAACATGTTGCAGCAGGTTCAATTACTTCTGCTCAATGAAGGAATCTTTTCCAATATTTATGACCGTACAAAGAAGAATCAACAGCAGTTTAGTTATACAACCATTAGTGGAGAACAACATGAATATGAAAGCCTTCCCTATTATGAATTGATCATTAATGGAGACGATTTATTGAGGTTTGCGGATTTTTTGGGTGACTTGGTTCATAAAGAAAAGAATAAGAAACTAAAAGATATAACACGGGAATCGAGAAAAAAGACGTATTTTACGACACGTTTGGAATCGATTGAATCAGCCGAAGAAACGATGGTTTACGATATCATCGAACCTGTTACTCATTCTTTGATCGCCAACGGTATTGTAGCTCACAATTGCGGCGAGCAGCCTCTGCTACCCAACGAAGCCTGCAACCTGGGTTCGATCAATCTTTCCGCCATGGTAAAAAATGGCAAATTCGACTGGAAAAATTTGCAAAGTGTCATTTACGACAGCGTGGAATTTCTGGATGATGTGATCAATCGTTCCCAATTTCCTCTGCCGGAAATAGATCAAATGGTAAAAGCCAATCGTAAAATCGGCTTGGGAATTATGGGTTGGGCAGATTTGCTTTTCTTAATAAAACTTCCTTACAACAGCGATGAAGCGTTGAGCCTGGCAACCGAGATCATGGAATTCATCGATTATCATGCCAAGTTAAAATCGGTGGAACTGGCTCAGAAAGAAGGCTCGTTTGCCAATTTCACGGGCAGCGTTTATGAAACCGGCAAACTTCTGCGAGAGGATTACAAGCTGGATTGGACAGATTTAAAGCAGCAAATGCAACAAAAAGGCATTCGCAATGCCACCACCACCACGATCGCGCCCACCGGCACGATCAGCATGATCTTAAATACTTCCGGCGGCATCGAACCACAATTTTCTCTGGTTTATATAAAAAACGTGATGGATGGAGAAAAACTTTTATACATCAATCCGCACTTTGAAAAGGCGGTAAAAAAAGCCGGAATCTATTCCAAAGAATTGATGGAAAAAGTTTCCGAAACCGGCAGTGTGGCACATCTCGACGAAATTCCCGAAGACCTGAAAAAAATATTCGTTACTTCCCATGACATTTCTCCTCAGTGGCACATCAAGATGCAGGCTGCTTTCCAAAAATACACCGACAATGCTGTCTCCAAAACCATTAATTTTAAAAGCGATGCTTCCAAAGACGATATCCAAATGGCTTACGAACTGTCTTACGACCTCGGCTGTAAAGGCGTCACGGTTTATCGCGATGGCAGCCGCCAGAATCAGGTTTTGAATAAAGGTAAAGAATGTAAGGAAATTCCTGCCACGAACGGTCATCGCATCGCTCCGCGTAAACGTCCCGACATCACGATCGGAACAACGCAAAAAGTAGAAACCGGCTGTGGTAATATGTATGTAACCATCAATTCCGATGAAAAGGGAGCCTGTGAAGTTTTCACGCAGATGGGTAAAGTGGGCGGTTGTGCCTCCGCACAGTTGGAAGCTATTGCCCGGCTTACTTCTTTGTGTTTGCGTTCCAATGTAAAAGTCAGTTCCATTATTCGCCAATTGAAAGGCATTCGCTGTCCTTCTCCCATGTGGAACAACGGAGAAATGGTCACATCCTGTGCCGATAGCGTGGCAAAATCTTTGGAAAGGTTTATGCAACTCGATCCGGAATCGCTGAAAAATATCGACGAACTGAACAAGACAGCAGGAAAAACGACGCCGCCACTACCAGGCGGTACCATCGCTACTTGCCCGGATTGCGGCAGTACCATCGAACATGCGGAAGGATGCTTGAAATGCAATACCTGCGGTTGGTCGAAGTGCTGATTTTTTTCGCTCTGTTAATCGTATTTTTTTAGATAAAAAATCTGATGCGAAGTTAGAATAAATGTGTTCGGTATTTTTTTACAAAGCTGAAAAAGCCTGTTGTTATGCAGTATTCAGCACTTCTCAACCAAAACGAAAACATAATGAACTTGACAATATCACTAACTACTTACCTTTAAGCGAAGTAGATGAGGTGAATCTGAAATCGAAAAGAACGGATTCAGAGATGTAATTAATTATTTTTAAAAGGATTAGCATTTTTCAAAAGTGGAGAGTTGAAAAGATGTTTCAGTTTATCAGAAAACGCGATAACCAGATCGTAAAATTTGAAGCAGAAAAAATTACCCAAGCCATTCTAAAAGCCGGTGAAGCGACTCAGGAATTTGACATTACTATTGCCCGCAAATTATCTTTGCAAGTGATCAATCTGGCTCAGCAGGTTATCGAAAAACAAGTGCCTTCCGTCGAGCAAATTCAGGATATTGTGGAAGAAGTTCTGCTGTCTTCTCCTTTCAAAAAATCCACC
>DAISYT010000094.1:3859-7521 GCA_036825175.1 Candidatus Cloacimonadota bacterium | reverse complement strand
TCTTTTTTGTTTCAACTCTTTTCTAAAGCTACCCACTCGTTTCTAAAAGGAACCATTTTTTTATTACTATGGATTGTTTTTTTTACAAAAAACAGCCTTCCAAATTTATATTCGGAAGGCTGTAATTTTTATATTTTAATATTAATTACCCAGAATTCCCAAGAGAACACCGGCAGCAACTGCCGAGCCGATCACGCCTGCCACATTCGGTGCCATAGCGTGCATCAGCAGGAAATTACTTTTATCGTATTGTTGACCCAAAGTATGAACCACCCGGGCGCTGTCCGGCACAGCACTCACTCCGGAAGCTCCGATCATCGGATTGATCTTCTCTTTCAGGAACAAGTTCATCAACTTGGCAAAAAGCACACCGGCAGCCGTGGCAATGCAAAATGAAAACGCACCCAGAGCAAATATTTTGATCGAATTTGCTGTGAGGAATCCCATATTATGTCCATCGATCATACGAATAGCCTGTGTGGAAGCGCCCACTCCCAAGCCCAGAATCATCGTAACAATATCGATAAGAGCATTGGAAGCTGTCTTTGCCAAACGTTCGGTTACACCGCTTTCCTTGATCAGATTGCCAAAGAAAAGCATTCCTAAAAGAGCCGAAGAACCGGGAGCGATCAAAATAGTGATCAGCGCTCCGATGATCGGGAAGAGAATCTTTTCCTTTTTAGTTACAAGTCGCGGAGTTTTCATGCGGATTTTTCTTTCTCTGTCCGTGGTAAGCAATTTGATAATAGGAGGTTGGATCACAGGTACCAAAGCCATGTAAGAATAAGCTGCGATGGCGATCGGTCCTAATAAATGAGGAGCTAATTTGGTTGCCAGAAAGATCGAGGTCGGTCCGTCCGCACCGCCGATAATGCCGATAGCGCCGGCTTCCAGCACATTGAAACCCAAAATCAGAGAGCCGAGAAAGGTGGCGAAAATACCAAATTGAGCGGCTGCTCCCAACAAGATCAATTTCGGGTTAGCTATCAAAGTAGAGAAATCCGTCATCGCGCCGATCCCCAAAAAGATCAGCGGCGGGTAAAGTCCGAATTTTACTCCGTAATAAAGTTGATTTAGAACCGAGCCGGGAGCATAAACGCCGTAGGCTTCGGTACCGGGAAGATTTCCCAAAATAATACCAAATCCGATGGGAACCAGTAATAGCGGTTCATAATCTTTGGCGATTCCCAAATAAATGAAAAAGCCGCCAACTGCCAGCATGATCAGATAAGGTATCTGGACTTGGGCGATGCCGGTGGTCGCTAAAAAACTGAAGAATTCCGCCATGTCACTCTCCAACTGTGATCAATACATCATCTTCCTGAACGGAGCTTCCTTCCTTCACGTTGATGCTTTTCACAATTCCACTGGCAGTGGAAGCGATTTCCGATTCCATTTTCATGGCTTCCAGAACCAAAATCGTATCGCCGACATGTATGGTGTCGCCTTCTTTTACCAGAATGCGCAGAACCAAACCGGGAATAGGAGCTAATACCGATCCGGCTTGAGCCGGTTGTTTATTTACAGTAGATTTTGTTACATTTAAAGCAGGGCTGCTTTTCTGGGAACGTACTAACTGCACCACCGGTTTATTTTCCACTTCCAGTTCGATGCCGTAATCGATGCCGTTCACTTCCACCAGCACATAATTCCCTTTGTATTCTTTGATTTTGGCATTGTATTTTTCACCATTTATAGTCATTTTATAAATTTTCATTTGTTGCCTCTTCCTTTTTCATTATACCTGTTTTCAAACACATTCGAGGCACGCCACAAACTAAGCTGTGAGCGCGACCAGGTAAGATGCAGGCGATTTTGTTCTTCCACTTCGGCTTCATGCAGATACATGGCCGTAATTACTGCCACAATCGCATTGCTGCTGATATGATCGACAGGAGCAGTAATCTTTCCGATCGAAGATTTAACGCTTTTCATGAGCGGAGTTCTCTTCTTGGTTAAATGCCGTAAAGAGCCGATGCACGCTCCCACCACGATTAGTGCCACGAAAACGATGCTCATTCCTACTAAAACGATTCCGCCGTAGAACGAGCCTTCATTTTCCTGATAATCTTGTAATGCTTTCTGCAATTGTGCGGGAGAAACGTTCAAATCTTTCAGGGTGACTTCAAAATCCGTTTGGTTGGGAACGTCCAGATATTCGGTGATTTTTTTCACAGGAATTTTCGTTTGATCGGCTATTTCCAGGAGTGAACTGTTTTCCGGGAAATCAGCTTTAATATCTTTGGCATAGACAAATCCCACCAGACATAATAAAACGATAACTACTATTTTTTTCATGTGATTAGCTCGCTTTATAGCGGAATGTTTCCGTGTTTTTTGGGAGGATTGTTTTTGCGTTTATTTGCCAACATTTCCAACGAGCGGATAATGCGGAAACGCGTGGAAGCCGGCTCGATAACATCGTCGATATAACCTTTCTTGGCTGCCACGTAGGGATTGGCAAATTTATCCCGATATTCTTCTTCCTTTTCTCTGGCTACTGTTTCCTGATCGGCAGCAGCTTTTACTTCATTACTAAAAACTATTTCCACAGCACCTTTCGGTCCCATCACGGCTATTTCGGCAGAGGGCCAGGCATAAACGATATCGGCTCCCATGCTGCTGCTATTCATCACACAGTAAGCACCGCCGTAAGCTTTACGTAAAATAACCGTAACTTTGGGAACGGTGGCTTCTGCAAATGCATAAAGCAGTTTGGCGCCATGTCTGATGATGCCATTGTGTTCCTGGTAAGTTCCCGGCAAAAATCCGGGGACGTCTTCCAGAACAACCAAAGGAATATTGAAAGCATCGCAGAATCGTACGAAACGGGCTGCTTTCACGGAAGCGTTGATATCCAAAACTCCTGCCAGCACCTTCGGCTGATTGGCAATAATGCCTACGCTGTGTCCGTTCATACAGGCAAAACCCACGATGATATTCTGAGCATAATTGCGCGATGTTTCCAAAAAGTCATTATCATCCACCAAACAGGTGATCACATCCAGCATATTGTAAGGTTTATTCGCACTGTCCGGAATCACGGAATTCAATTCGTCGCACTGGCGATCGATCGTATCGGTCGGTGCTTCATAGGGCGGCATTTCCATGTTGTTGGAAGGAAGGTACTGCATCAGTTTTTTGATGAGTAAAATGGTTTCCTGCTCATTATCGCTAACGAAATGAGCGACGCCGCTCTTGCTTACATGGATTGTTGCTCCACCCAGTTGATCGGTGGTTACTTCTTCATTTAAGACTGTTTTCACTACTTTCGGTCCGGTTACAAACATGTAACTGGTTTCTCTGTTCATAAAAATAAAATCCGTGATTGCCGGGGAATAAACCGCACCGCCGGCACACGGTCCCATGATCGCTGTGATCTGCGGAACAACGCCGGAAGCATGCACATTACGCAGGAAAATTTCGGCATAACCTGCCAAAGCATCTACGCCTTCCTGCACTCTGGCACCGCCGCTGTCATTAATGCCAATAACCGGAGCACCTACTTTCATCGCCATGTCCATAACTTTGCAAATCTTATCGGCGTGTGTTTTGGAAAGAGAACCGCCGGTTACGGTAAAGTCCTGCGAGTAAATATAGACCATTCTGCCGTCTATGGTTGCACAACCGGTAACGACTCCGTCGCCCGGTATTTTAGGCTT
>DAISYT010000094.1:0-3849 GCA_036825175.1 Candidatus Cloacimonadota bacterium | reverse complement strand
GCAGCGATGTTCCACAAAAGTATCGAATTCTTCAAAACTATCGGGGTCAACCAGAAGCTCGATGCGCTCTCTGGCTGTCAGCTTTCCTTTGGAATGCTGAGCATTGATACGCTCGGTGCCGCCACCCAGTCGGGCGGTTTCGCGCCTTTCCCGAAGCTGCGCAATTTTTTCTTCAATTGCCATGCCTACCTCCAAAAATAACAAATTTTTCAATAAGTTACCGAATGTTTTTAACCCGAATTCACGTCAACAAGAATATCCGAGATTTTTAAATCGGACTTCCAAGCTGATGATTCGATTTTTTTCTGATAAAAATACCTAAAATGTTCTTGACCGGCAGGAGGTGATTTTGCGTAAAGCAAAGGCAATTTTGTGAGGAATCCAAACCCAAAAGCCCCAGATTAAAGTGTGACTTTGTGTTTGGAAAAATAGATAAAAATGAATTATAATTTATTATCAGTAAGAGTGATGCGTGTATTCGACCAGGCAGAAAGGCAGGGTAGAAAATTCATCGAACAGACCGGATTGCATTGTCCGCTCAAATGCGGAGAGTGTTGTCATAGCAAAAATATTTATGCCACCGTTTTAGAGTGTCTTCCCATCAGCATAAAATTGTGGAAAGAGGGAAAAGGCGACCAGGTTTATGATTTTGTAAGCCGAAATAGCGAGAGCAGCTTATGCGTCTTTTTCAAAGATCAACTTTCCCACGAAGATGTCGGTCATTGCAGCATTTATCATTACCGCTTTCTGGTTTGTCGGCTTTTTTCCAATTCGGTGCGTTTCGATGCTCATGGCAAAATTCAATTGCAGACGTGCAAACTGATCAAACAGCAGCAGGAAGATCGATTTCATGCCGCGCAAAAGCAATTGGAAAACGGCATTAAAGCTCCGATCAGCAGTAATTTTGCTTTTCGGTTGTATTCCATCGATCCGTATTTAGGGAAAGATTTATTGCCGGTGAACGTTGCCATAAAGAAAGCTCTGGAAATCACTTACATTCATTCACACATTTTCCATAAAGCAAGTTAACAGATAGAAGAAACCAGTAACTTACTCCTGGCGGCATTTACTTGCTATCATCAGCATCGCCAAAAATCCTGCGGCAGAAGAGCAGGAAATTTGGCGGAACCGAACCGAATTGCTCAAATTTCACTCCAGGTTTGATTCTCATCAGAACTAATTTCCGAAAAAAGCATCAAAAGAATTGACACAAAGATTTAAATATCAAATCTGAATATTGTTTGAAAGGAGAAGTTATGGAGCTGGTAAATCGAGAAGAAAAAGAATTGATTAAGTTCTTAAAAAAGGTAATTATTTTTAAGAATGTGTCTTCCTCTGATCTCAGGCATATAAGCCAATACCTTTACACGCGGCATTATCAGGCAGGCGAAGAAGTCTTCAAAAAGGGATTTCCGAACGAGATGTTTTACATTGTGAAAGAAGGTGAATTGGTGGCATATTTAAGCGAAAAAAACGAAGAAATCGAACTCAATAAATATCTGCCGGGCGGTCACTTTGGTTCTATCGGTCTTTTTGCAGACTTAAAAAGAACCGCGTCGGTAAAAGCTGTGGAAGATTCCGTTCTCCTGGGAATTTCCAAAAAAGATCTGGCAACTTTCGTCCGCCGCTTTCCCAATGCCGGCATCGAGATTCTGTATGCTTTTGGCAAAGAATTCTGTGAAAACATTATTACTTTGAACGAACGATTGGTAAAACATTAGTATGGCAGCCGTAAATACACGTTCCAAAACCATTCGCTGGATCATCTTTTCTCTCAATCTGCTGGTGGTCATCGTGGCGATTCTGTTCTATCGTTCCATCCTTTCTTACCTGCTCATCAGCTTTATTATCTCGTTTTTGATCGCTCCGATCATTACTTATTTAGAAAGATTCCATATTTCTCGAACGATTTCCATTTTGGGTGTTTATGTCGTGATCGGAGGGCTTTTGGCTTTGCTTATCATCGCCATTTTGCCGCAATTGATCCAACAATACCAAGAAGTGCAGGACACGATTTTACAGGCGAGTAAAGAAGGATTCAGCTTATCTTCCCTGGGTTTGGGAAATATCGACAGATTCCTAACCAGAATGGAGCAAAATCTTCCGGAATTACGCATCCGCGAGCAACTCAACACCATGTTTTCCATCGATAAGATCAGCAGTTTTCTCAATCAGGTTCCGCAGGTTTTCAAAGGTGTTTTCAATACGATAGCTTTTCTGGTGGTGGTACCGGTCGTCAGTTTTTTTATGTTGAAAGACGAACGTGTTTTCCTGCGGTCATTCTTTAGCATCATTGGAAATCGATACTTTGAATTTTCCATCCATCTTTTCCAGAAGATCGAAGAAAGTTTTGGAAAATATCTGCGAGCTTTGTTATTGGAATCGCTGATGGTAGCCATTCTTTCCGTGATCGGTCTGCTTATTTTGGGCATCCCTTACGCTTTGGTTTTGGGATTGGTGGTCGGTCTTGCCAATCCCATCAAATATCTCGGACCTTTCATCGGAGCCGTTCCCACGGTTCTGGTCATTCTTTTCGGTCCCACACCGGATATTTATCTGTTTTACATCACGATCATGTACTTTATTGTGCAGCAGATCGACAGCCTTTTTCTCTTTCCCTGGCTGATCGGCAAAAGCATGGATATGCATCCGCTGGTGGTGATTTTAACGGTAATCGCCGGAGGTTATGCTTTCGGCATCGTGGGAATGCTTTTGGGAGTGCCGGTGGTTTTCCTGCTGAAAACTATTTTGGAAGTTTCTCAGAAGAGTTTAAAAGAATTTGAGATCATCTAAATTCTTTACGCATAAAATGCCCTTTGCCAACAAACATTTTTATTGACTCCCAGACTCTACCCTTAAATTTCTGAAAAAATTAAATAAGAGGATGTTACCATGGCTGTTAAAGTGAAGAATAAAAAAATTCAGAAAGTGGAACGAGCCGATTTCTTTGAAAGAGTGTTTGAAGGAAAATATGCGCATCTCATTTTGATTCTGATTTTATTCGTCATCCTTTCCGTAACCTTTTTCAAGGTTGCCTTTCGAAACTACGTGCCGCAAGCCAGCGACACGATGCAGTGGCGAGCCGGTGCCGAACAGATGATCGAATATAACGAAACGCACAAAGATCAGGCGTTGTGGAATCCGGCAGTTTTTAGCGGAATGCCCGGCTACCTGATTTCTTTCGCTTCCAGATATCCTTTCATAAATACGATCGTGAAACTTACCAACAAAGTGATGAACTGGCGGGTTTTCCTGCTTTTCATTATGGGTTTGGGCGTTTATTGTCTGATGATTTTTCTCAAATTCGATCCGCTCATCGCCTTCATTTCAGCCATCGCCTTTGCTCTGTCTGTGCATTTTATCGGTCTGATCGAGATCGGGCACAATTCCAAGTTTAAAGCCATCGTTTTCATTCCCTGGATATTTTTTATGGTGCATTACCTGAAAGAACGGCGTACCGTTCTGTCCCTCGGTTTGACGGCGCTGGTCGTCATCGGGCAATTGCGGGAAAATCATCCTCAAATTTCCTATTATACTTTTTTGATGCTGGCTGTTTATTGGATTTTTCAACTGGTCTGGGCAATCAAAGACAAAGAAATTAAACCATTTATCTTCTTCACTTTAATGCTACTGGCGGTCGGTGTGGTCTCGATTCTGGCGGTGGCTCAGCCCTATTTTTCTACCATGGAATACAGCAAATACACCATTCGTGGCGGCTCAGCCGGACTCGATACCGGATATGCCACCAGTTGGTCATTCCATCCGCTGGAAATTCTTTCCTTCCTCAATCCCGGCATTTTCGGCGGCGTTTCTCCCTATTATTGGGGTTGCATGCCCTTCACACAAACC
>DAISYT010000093.1:0-7588 GCA_036825175.1 Candidatus Cloacimonadota bacterium | reverse complement strand
CAATGATAAATTTTGCCCCGCAGGGTTGATTGTCCTCCACCCGAATCTGCCCACCGTAGCGGGAAATCGTCTTCTTCACGATGTATAATCCCAGACCCGTATTTCCGTGGGAACCGGACTTAAAAGCTTTATCAAAAATTTTTGCCTTGATTTTATCGGAAATTCCCGTGCCGTTATCACAAAATTCCACCTTACAAATTCCCTTGTTTTGGAAAATGTGCACATTAATCTCAGTGGCATTTCCATGTTTGAGGGCATTGGAAAAAAGGTTATCGAAAACGGAAGGGAGCGCATCGTCCACTTTTACTTTGGCTTCGCCAAAAATATTCGTTTTCATCTCGAAATAAGAAAAAGCCGTTTCATGAATGACATCTGCCAGATTGCAGATCATCATTCGTGGTATCATTTCAAAATATTCTTCCAGCCTTCTCATACGGTGGATCAGATTGACGCCTTTCTTGATTTGCAGATCGGCTTCATCCAGCATTTCAGCACGATTATTACGACGATAAATATTCAGAGCACTCCTGATCACGGCAAACGTATTGGCGATATCATGACGCAGAATGCTGTTGATTAGTTTTGTATGCTCTTGATGCTGACGCAGTTCGTCTTCGGTTTTTTTGATATGTGTGATGTCCAGATGAGTTCCCACCGAACGTAAGGGATTACCTTCGGCGTCTCGATCGACGATTCTGCCCCAATTATAAATCCATTTCCAGCTACCGTCTTTTGCTTTCACTCGCTGTTCCACCGCAAATTTCGGGTCTTCTCCACTTTCGGCTAAACGGCATTTCTCGTGGAATTCTGCCAAATCATCCGGATGAATGAGATTAACAAAAAAATCGACTTTGTCCTCTACTTCTTCTGGTTCGTAACCCAGCATCCTCGTCCAAATCTCATTACGATAAACCGTACCGGTTTTAAAATCCTGATCCCATAAACCCAAACCGGCACTTTCTAAAGCCAAGGAAAGGCGTTCTTTATTCTTTTTCAGCTCAGTTTCAATTATTTTTTTTTCGGTTATATCCTCGATCACGCCGTCATAATAAGCAATTTCACCGTTTGCATCGTACACTGCCCAGGCATTTTCCCGAATATTTTTCAGATTTCCCTTCTGGTCTCGCCAGGTCGATTCCAATCCGATGACAAAACCTGCTTCTTTCATTTTTTGTTTGAATTCATTCCGACTGTAAGTTGTTTCAAAACCTTCTTGTTCGAGATTTCGCCGGGACAGCTCGTCATATGAGTCATAACCCAAAATTCTTACGGTGGAAGGATTTGCCATGATTATCTGTCCGTCGGGAGTGGTACGGTACAGCCCGATGAGGGTGTTGTTGTAAAGCGAATGAAATTTCTCTTCGTTTAATCTCAGAGCATCTTCTTTTTGTTTCCGATCGATTGCCAGACTGATGGTTTCGGAAATGAATTCCAAAAGCCGCAGGTCTTCCCGCGAATATGCCGCCGGATCATCATAGCTTTGCACGCTGACGACTCCGATCACTTTGTCGTCTATCTTTAAGGGAATGCCGATCCAGATTTTGGATTTGTTATTTTCATCCATGGCTATTATTTCTGCTTTTTCCAACAATGACTTCATAATCGGTTCATCGGCAAAAAGCGGTTTACCGGTTTTTATCACGTATTTACTAAAAGTATGAGCGGCAGGAAAATGTTCCAGAGCCACTTTTTCATCGCGGTGATACGGGAATTCCAGCATATCCTCTTGGGGATTGTAGAGTGCAACGAAGAAGTTTTTTGCGTTGATCAGCGTGGCAACTTCCTGATGAATATAAGCGATCAGTTCCGGCAAATCCTGCGTTTTCAATACTGCTTCCAAAATTCGGTTTAAGACCAGGTTGATTTCTTTGATTCTTCTTTTTTCCGTAATATCTTCAAACACGCAGTACGCTTGCTGAAAATCACCATTTTCATCGAAGTTCATTCTGGCTGAAAGAGAGGCTTTGATGCTGCTGCCATCTTTACGTAATAAAGAAATTTTCAATCCTTTGATCAGATCGGTGCTCGTGGTGATATTGGCAAAATATTCAGAGAATCTTTCCGCATAATACGGAGGTAAAAAATCGCCAAACCACTGTCCCAGAACTTCTGTTCGTTCGTAATTTAATTTTTCCAGCCAGATGTTATTTACTTCCAGAATACAACCTGTTTCATCCAGCGCTTGATAAGCTATCGGCGCCTCATTGAATAACAATTTATAGACGCTCTCATTCACCACACGTTCATTTTCTTTCATTTCACACCCAATAATATAAAGACTAAAATCGGTGGTTAATCTAACTACCGAATTTAAATTTTACTTTTATTATCCGCTTTTTCCGGGTGACGATCTATCTTTTTTGAATCTGCAAAGATACGGTTCCGGATTTATATTTCTTAATTAAATATCGTTTTTTATAATCGGTAAAATCAAAAACTTTTCCGATCATTTTGGCATATTTTCTTTGATCCTGCAAAATCTGTGCATCCTGCTCGAATTCCAGAAAGACATTCGCTATGTTCATGACTGCCAATGAAATACACTCCTCCAAGATCGTTTGGGAATTCTGCCAGCGGTCTGCTTTCACTTTGCCGGTTTGCAGAAAATAACGATCTACCAGATCATCATAAAAACTGTTTATCTCAAAAATCTGGAATGTGAAAAAATTCAGCGGATCAGCAAGGCGTTGACGTCTGGAAAGTGCAATCTGCAAATCCGGCAAATGGAGTCGGGTGTCTGCTTCCATTATTTTATGAACGGTTTCTTCGTCGGCAAATCTGTCCGATCCGTCAGTATGCATAGGTTGATGCAAATCGGCGATGTAGTGAGAAAGTACTCCGATTTCAAAGATAAATGCCTTTAAAGGTGTATTCAGCAGCTCCGACAAAAACGGTGCGATATTTTGATGCAGAAGGATTTGATCGGGATTTTGCAGCATCAGGCGGATATGTTCGATCTCTCTGACGATTTTATCGATCACTTTACCGTTATGAGTGCCGTATTGGTTTGGTGTGCAATTATAATAATGATTTGTGAAATCTTTAAAGATGCGATCGGGAGCCTCGATGCCCAGAATGAATAATTCGGCATGAGTATTGAGCAGGGAATTGAATGAAGCGCTGCATTTTTGCAGAGTTTGGGAAACGATGAATTGGTGAGTTCGACTATCCCAAATCCACATGATCATCTCTGAAATTAAATTTAAAACAGGTGCCTTGTTCGCTACAATATTCCACTTTGCTTTTTAATTGTCGGGAAAGGGAATCTACAATTTGCAAGCCCATCGTTTGTGGGTTTTCCGGTGTAATGTCAGAAGGCAAGCCCACGCCGTCATCTGTTATTTTCATTTCATATTGCCCCGGTGATTGTTCCTGCATCGCAATATGTATCGTGCCGAGTTTCTCATCCGGGAAAGCATGTTTTATGCAATTGGTAACTAATTCATTTACGATCAGACCGCAAGGTATGGCGATATTTATATTCAAGAAAATATGTTCGATGTCGTTAACTATTTTCAGTTTAGCACTTTCTTCCTTATAAGCAGAAGAAATGATTTTGATCAGGTTAGATACATACTCGGAAAAATCGATGGCTTCGAAATCCTTGTTCTGGTAAAGCTTTTCATGGATCATGGACATGGAGCGCACTCGTTGATAGCTTTTACGCAGTAATTCAAAAGCTTCTTGATTATTCGTGAAATGCTGCTGTAGTTTTAGAATGCTGCTCACGATTTGCATATTATTTTTTACACGGTGGTGTACTTCCCGCAGCAGAAGTTCTTTTTCATTCAGGGATTTCCGCAATTTTTTTTCTGCTTCTTTTTGAGCGGTGATATCGATCGCTGTAATAATTGCTCCATCGTCGAAAGGAGCAATTTTTATCGACCAGACTCTATCTTTATAAACGCTTTCGGTAATATGCACAGTCGTGCCGAAATGAATGCAATCCATCAGAATTTTATACATGTTTTTTTCATGTTTCCCGGCATAATCGATGTACATTTTTGTCCCTTTGATCGGTAGTCTGGAGCGATTCCGTCTTACCTCGAGATTGGATTGGGTTATTCTTCCCTCTTTATCCACGATGATGGTTTCGATGGGATTATGCTGAAAAAGTGCGAAATTGAAAGCTTCTCTTCTTTTCAATTCTTCCAGAATGCGGGTTTGCTCGGTAATATCTTCCACCACCGCAATTTCAAAAATGGGTTTGCCTTTTTCATCGTGTACAAGCTGGGAACGCAGACGGCAATAAATAATATTCCCATTTTTGTGAATGTAACGCTTTTCCAGATCGAAATGAGTGATTTGTTTGTTGATCAATTGGTTATACAAAACTGCATTCTTTTGAAGGTCGTCGGGATGAGTGATTTCGTTGAAATGTTTACCGATCAATTCTGAGCTGAGATAGCCCAAAAGCTTGGTAAAAGTTTCGTTCAAAGTAAGAAAATGTCCCTGCAGATCGGTGGAACAGACGGCGATGGGTGAGTTGTCGATCATCAAGCGAAGTTCTTCTTCTCTTTGACGGATGATTTCTTCGGTCTTCTTTTGGGGTGAGATATTAACGATAACTGCTCTCATACCGACCGGAGAGGATTTTTTCATGATCAGATTAGCGTGGATCAGGGCAGTGAAAAATGTGCCGTCAGCTTTTTTTATCAGATATTCCTGGTTATCGTTGTTGTCGTGGTTTATGAGAAGACGGACATTGTAGCGGATTCGTTCCAAATCATCCGGATGAATGATCTCAAAAATATTAATGCCCTTTTGGAATTGTTGGTGAGTATAACCAAAAACTTCGTAAGCTTTCTCGTTAACATAGATTATGTTGCCTTCCATATCGAGTTCACATACCACTTCCGGCAACATCTGAGCAAATTGTTCAAATTTGATCTCGCTGGCTTTTTTGTCTTCTTCTGCTTTCTCTTTCTGCTGGATTTCCTCTTTTCGAGTCAAAGCATTTTTCACTGCCGGTCCTAACCGCACAATGTGTCCTTTGATCACATAATCCCAGGCTCCCTGTTTGATGCAATCGGCGGCGGTTTCTTCATCCAAACTGCCGGTGACCATGATAAACGGAATATCGGGATGGTTTTCCTTCAGGAAATTCAGAGCTTCCAATCCTGTGTATTGAGGTAGATTAAAATCGGATAAAACAATATCCGGCTGATAATTCAGCACTTCCTGTTGAAATTCCTGTTCTGTACTTACTACCCGATATTGGAATTCCAGATTTTCCTTCCGGAGATTGGCAACGTTTATTTGTACGTCGGGCAGGAAATCTTCTAAGAAAAGAATTTTTAAAGTTTTATTCATTCATCTCCCTGAACGGCGATTCATTCAGAATCACCCAATGCAGTCCCAAACCGGAAACTGCCGCAATAAACTTATCGAAATCGATCGGCTTCACGATGTAACTATTCACACCCATTCTGTAAGCTTGCAGCATATCGCTGTCTTCCGTGGATGAAGTAAGGATGGCGATGGGAATAGATTGAATCTTTTCGTCTTTTTTGATAATATTCAACAAATCCAAACCGTTTATTTTGGGAAGTTTCAGATCGAGTAAGATCAGATGAAGGTTCGCTAAATTATCGAATCCTTTGTATTTACCTCTGGAATATAAAAAATCCAGAGCTTCTTCGCCATCGTGAACTACCTGCATTTCATTAGCCAGGTTATGTTTGTTTAGGGCTCTCCTGATCAGCATTTCATCGTTGATATTATCTTCTACTAAAAGCATTTTTATGGGATTCAGATTCATTATTCCGAACCTAAAAAAAAATATACTTTGCTGAAAAACCAGCTGTAATAAATAAATTTCTCATACCCCGATCCCCCAAAATTTATCATCACACGGAGAGAGAAAAAATATAAAGCATTATAATGTCAACGCTTTATTCATATTTTTGCCTTCTCTCCAAATCCCGTATTTCATCTTTCTTTTGCAGGGTTTCACGCTTATCATAAAGCTTTTTACCTTTAGCTACCGCCAACGTCAGTTTAGCCAATCCTTTCTCGTTGAGATATAAATCTTTGGGAACTAAAGTGAAGCCTTTTTCTTCAACTTTTATCGTCAGTTTACGGATTTCCCGTCGGTTTAAAAGCAGCTTTCTTTTCCGCTCCGGTTCGTGATCAAAATAATTTGCTTTGTCATAAGAACTGATATGCAAATTATACAACCAGACTTCGCTGTTTTCTATCTTCGCATAAGCATCTTTGAAATTAATTTTTCCTTCCCGCACGGATTTGATTTCCGATCCCGTAAGCACGATGCCGGCTTCGATTTCCTGAACAAAAAAGAACTCGTGAGCAGCTTTTCTATTTTTAAATATTTTCATCACCTAACTCCAGAATTTTCTGGCAATAAAATATCGAGAGTGGCTCCGGGTGTCAAATGGTTTTATGCAAAGGCAAAATAAGCGGTTAAAAGCATTGACAAAATGCCTGTTCATCAATGCGATGGCTTGAGCAATGAGCTGAATTATTAATGTTATGAGGTGCGAATGAATTTAATTTATACGTGTTTTACTGTGCTAGTTTTAGCTTTTTTCACAGTTTACAGTATAACACCATTTATTATAAAATTTGCCAGACGAATCAATTTTCTGGATAATCCCAATGCTAGAAAAGTACATAAAAATTCCACTCCTTTGATGGGTGGGGTTGCTGTTTTTTCCGGTTTTTTGCTCATTATTTTTTATGTAATCGCCACTAATCTTCATGCTGTTTCTATCGCCATTATCGGTTATTTAATCGGCGCGGTTATCATCGTTTTGGTTGGCTTGATCGATGACAGAATGGGAATGAATCCGCTTATGAAAATGGTCGGTCAGGCTCTTTCCTGTTTCGTGTTTCTTTATTCCAACGGACTTTTGGAGCTTTTTGGACCGTTTTACATTACCGTACCTGTTCTTTTTTTGTGGATGGTAGGCTTGATGAATGCGCTGAATTTTCTGGATAATATGGATGGTATCATCAGCGGGATGTCAGCCATTCTGGCTTTCGGATTTTATGCTCTCAGTTTCATCAGCTATTCTCCATCTGTGGCGATTCAGGCTAATTTTATGTCGCTACTTGCCCTCATTTTTGCCGGTTCGGTTTTAGGATTTTTACCCTACAACTTCAATCCTGCCAAAATTTTTTTAGGTGACGCCGGTAGTATGTTCATCGGCTATTTCCTTTCCACCATGGGAATTCTGGCCGGTCGATTAGTCGTAATTCGGATGAATAGCCGGCTTTTCTACCTGTTACCCGTTCTGATGCTAAGCTACGCTATTTTCGATATTTCATTGGTCAGCATCACCCGGAAACGGGACGGACGCCGGGTCAGTCAGGGTGGAAAAGACCACTCCACGCACCGCATCGATAATGCCATGCAATCGGCTAAGTGACTGCTCTGGTCATTTATTTGATCAACATTATCATCGTTCTGGTCAGCATTCTGGTATTAAAAATGGAATCTCCCAAATTGCTCATTTTATCTACTGCGTTGTTCGCCATTATATTTTTATTTTTCGGTAATAAACTGGATCACATTCCCATCGTCGTTCCGGAAAATCAACTCAAGAATAATCACAAGGAATCATAG
>DAISYT010000092.1:7015-7707 GCA_036825175.1 Candidatus Cloacimonadota bacterium | reverse complement strand
TTTCTTTATGTTGGTTTAAGCTATTTTCTGTGGGGGATATTGCCGCTTTACTGGAAGGTTTTGCAACAGGTTCCGGCATTCCAGATTCTCTGCCACCGTATCGTCTGGTCGGTGTTTTTTCTGTTGTGCATTCATCTTTTCAGACAAAAATTCGGCTGGTTGAAAAAGGTGCTGCATCGACCTAAAATTTTCCTGACTTTTTTACTTTCTTCGCTTCTGCTTTCCTCGAATTGGTTTACTTATATCTGGTCGGTTAATCATGCTCATACCATCGAAGCCAGTTTGGGATATTTTATCAATCCGTTGATCTCGGTTCTGTTGGGAGTAATTTTCCTGCACGAACGACCGGACAAATGGAGCTGGCTTGCCATCGGTCTGGCGACGGTCGGAATTTTTTATTCCATTATCGTTTTTGGTTCCGTTCCCTGGATCGCTTTTATTTTGGCGTTTTCTTTCGGATTGTACGGACTGATTCGTAAAACAGCCGTACTCAATTCCTTGCAGGGGCTTACCTTGGAAACGCTGATTCTTTCCCTGCCGGCATTGACGTTATTAATTTTATTTGAGATGGATGGAACCGGTGCTTTCGGGCATCTGACGTGGAATTTAAATTTGGTTTTGATGACTACCGGTATCATCACCTCCGTTCCACTTTTAAATTCCACGTCAGATGCCCGAAAGCACCGGTTCCA
>DAISYT010000092.1:0-7005 GCA_036825175.1 Candidatus Cloacimonadota bacterium | reverse complement strand
TCATCACCTCCGTTCCACTTTTGCTTTTTGCGTCGGGAGCGCGACAGATTCAACTGACTACGGTGGGAATTCTGCAATTCATTTCTCCCACTTTCCAATTCCTGATCGGGCTGATCGTTTTCAGGGAAACCTTTACCACGAATCGGTTGATCGGTTTTTCTTTCGTCTGGCTGGCTTTGATCATTTATAGCGTGAATAATATACGGAAGAGGAAACCACGAATTCACACAAATACTTAACTTATTAGAGTACAACGACGTTGCACGTCGTTACGGAGTTCGCGACGTGAAACGCCGCGGTACAGAGCTCGCGACGTGAAACGTCACGTTACAGAGTTCGCGACGTGAAACGCCGCGGTACAGAGTTCGCGACGAGAAACGCCGCTGTACATAAGGTAGGAAAAATGAATAAAAAAGTTTTAGTAGCGATTGCCGACGGCACAGAAGAACTGGAAGCAGTGGCAGTCATCGATACTCTACGTCGCAGCGGGGCGGAAGTCGTTATCGCTTCCGTGCAGGATTTAACTGTAACGGGAGTCTGCAAAACCAGAATCATTGCCGACAAATTGCTAGCGGATTGCCTGACGGAAAATTGGGATCTGATTGTTTTACCGGGAGGAATAGCCGGCTCGGAACATTTACGCGATTCGGCGGAATTGACCGACTTGCTGAAACAGCAAGCTGCCGCGGGTAAATATTACGCGGCAATTTGTGCTGCACCGGCTATCGTGCTCCAGCCTCACGGACTGCTGAAAGGGAAAAAGGCGACGGTCAATCTCGGTTTAGCTGACCAAATGGAAAATAAAGAGCATCTACACGAGCGTGTCGTAGTGGATGGAAACTGCATCACCAGCCAGTCGCGTGGTACAGCTCTGGAATTCGCCGTGAAATTGACAGAACTTCTTTACGATAAAGAAACCGCGGAAAAAATCGCCGAACAAATGCTGCTGAAAAGGTGAATTGATAACATTCCGTCATGTTGAGGAACTCATGCAATGGTTTTGACGAAACATGAATAGCAGTCATTGCTTCATCCCGGCTCATCGGGATGAAGCAATCTGTTCTCTCGGTTGTTTCAAGATTGCTTCGCATGAGAAAAAGCCTCCGGCAGTTGCCGGACGCAATGACCATCTCCTTGAAAATGGCTTTCGTCAGGAAAATTCTATCATTAAGCCTTTTCCAGGTTGGGTCATTCTTCGTCAATTCTGATGCAAGAAACCAGCCTTAACTAAAACTTCGGCAGGAAAAGCTCAGAATGACGGAAAAATAATATGGAACCAAAGGAGAGGAAAAGATGAAGAAGAAAGAGAGAAGCAGAATCTTGGCAGGAATCATCCTGATTTTATTGGGACTTTTCCTGGCTGGTAACAACAAATTTATCGGTTTCGATCAAGGTAGTATTTTACTGCTTATTGGCGGAATTTTTATTGCCTGGTATTTTTATAGTAATTCCTACGGACTGCTTATTCCCGGCTGCACTTTGGCAGGTTTGGGGCTCAGTTTACTGGGCGGACATTATTTCTGGAATTCACCGTATAACAGTTCATTAGGAATCGGAGTGGGTTTTGTTGCCGTTTATCTGATCCATCTTTTCAACAACGGCAAAGCACACTGGTGGCCCCTGATTCCCGGTGGAATTCTGGTGCTTTCGGCTCTCAGTCACGGTGCTTTTGGCGTGAAGGATGCCTCCCATTTCATTTGGCCGGTCATTTTAATCGTGCTGGGAATCTGGATCATCGGTAAATCGACCGGATTGATCAAAAAAGAAAATGTCGAGAGCGAAGACGAGGAGCCTTCCAACCAGGAAAAATAAACCGAAACCGGACAAAAACCTTTAAATCGAATCAGAGAAAAGAAAGGTAAATATCTTTTCCCGAACAACTAAAGAGACAAAACTGTTGACAGCCTGTCTGTCGGGAAAAAATATGCATCCCGAAATTGTAGTGATATATATTTGTAGGAGATAGATGATGAAAAACGGTATTCACCCGAAGTATGAAAAGGTCATCGTGACCTGTGCTTGCGGCAATCAGTTTGAAACGAAAGCCACCAGCAAAAACGTAGAGAAAGTTGAAATTTGCTCGAACTGCCATCCTTTCTATACCGGAAAACAGAGAGTACTCGCCAAAGAAGGACGCATCGAGAAGTTCAACCAGAAGTATAATCTCGATACTGAAAAATAGCAAAAAAAGATTTTCCGCACCACAATCATCGTTTTTAGTTTTGTGGTGCGTTTTTTTATAAAGGAAAACCGAAAGTGGAAGAGAAGAAACAAATTCAGGTCGGCGGTCAGGCGGTCATCGAAGGTGTGATGATGCGCGGTCCGCAATATCTGGCTACTGCCGTGCGCCGCAAAGACAAAAGCATCGAAGTAAAAAAACAGCAATTTAAATCGAAAACAGCTGACGGTAAATTTCTGGGATTGCCCATCGTACGTGGTTTCGTCTCGTTGATCGAGATGATGATTATCGGTATCGGCACCCTCAATTTTTCGGCACAACGGGCTGAGCTGGATTGGAGCGAAGAGGAAAAGGAAAAGCTAAAAAAGAAATCGGCAGGACGGGAAAAGGCGGAAGAAATCTTCGGATACATTTTTGCTTTCGGGTTGGCTTTTCTTCTTTTTGCCTGGTTACCTTACCGTCTCGCGGAATGGATGAATCTGGCTAAACAGAACGTCTTTTTCAATCTGTTCGCCGGAGGCATCAGGATTATTTTCTTCGTGCTTTATGTCTGGATCATCAGCCGGATGAAAGATGTGAAACGTGTTTTTGAATATCACGGCGCCGAACATAAATCGGTGTTTGCCTACGAAAATGACAGCGATCTGTCAATTTCCAGCATTCAAAAATTCGGTACGTTGCATCCCCGCTGCGGGACCAGTTTTATGTTTTTCGTTTTGCTCATTTCGATTCTGGTATTTTCCATTGTAGATACGATCGTGGCTGCTTCCTGGAAAGTTCCCTCTTATCAGATTCGTCTGATCTATCATCTTTTTCTGATTCCGTTCGTGTCAGGCATTTCTTATGAAGTGTTGAAGCTTTCCGGTAAAAACATAAATCATCCGCTGGTGAAGCTGATGACCGCTCCCGGTTTGGCTTTACAACGCATCACCACGCAACCTCCGGACGACGAGCAGGTGGAAACAGCCGTCATCGCTATGAAATGTGCTTTGGAAATGGACATTTCCGATCACAACAATGTTACTTTTATCGAGGATGAAAAATGATTCCCGAACGCAAACTGAAAGAATTGCAAACGGAATATGATAACCTGAAACCGGAAATTATGGATCCGCAGAAAATGACGGATCGCCGTTACTACAGCAAGATTTCCAAACGCTTCAGACATTTGGAAGATATCCTGAATTGTTATAATTCATTTAAAAAAATAGAAGCAAATATCAAAGAAAATAAACATCTGATCGAAACCGAATCCGATCCCGAAATGAGGGAAATGGCCAGAGATGAAAACGAAGAGCTGGAAAACAAGCTGGAAAAAGCAACGATCACGCTAAAAGAACTTCTGGCTCCTCACGATCCGAACGACGATAAAGATGCCATCGTGGAAATCCGTGCCGGCACGGGCGGCGATGAAGCTGCACTATTTGTAGCCGACCTTTACCGCATGTACAACTATTATGCCGAAAAAAAAGGCTGGAAGAAAACGGTCATTTCCATCAGCCCCATCGGAGTGGGTGGTTACAAGGAAATTATTTTCTCTTTGAGTGGCGACAAAGTTTACGGAACCATGCGTTTTGAAAGTGGTGTACATCGAGTCCAGAGAGTTCCGGTTACGGAAGCTCAGGGCAGAATCCATACTTCGGCTATCAGCGTGGCGGTGCTGCCCGAAGCCGATGAAGTGGAAGTGGAAATCGATCCCAACGATCTGAAGATCGATGTTTACCGTTCCAGCGGACACGGCGGGCAAAGTGTTAATACCACCGATTCGGCGGTTCGTATTACTCATCTTCCCACCGGACTGGTTGTGACCTGCCAGGATGAGAAATCTCAATTAAAAAATAAAGTGAAGGCAATGCACGTTTTACGATCGCGGTTGCTGGATTTGGAAATTGCCAAACAGGAAGCCGAAATTTCTGCTGCCCGTAAGTCTCAGGTGGGTACCGGCGACCGCAGCGCCAAGATCAGAACCTACAATTTTCCACAGTCAAGAGTGACCGATCACAGAATAAATTTGACATCTTACAAGCTAAATAACATTTTGCTCGGCGAATTAGATGAATTTATAAATGCATTAAGGATCGCATATAAAAATGAGATCATGAATGGCTGAGAAAAGTGAATGAAATAAATAGTTCCGAACCTGCTGATCCGGCGAAGCCGGAAGGTTCACGTAAAAATAACAGCTTCATTTCAAACCCCGAACACTATCATATTATCAAAATACTATGTGGATTATTTCTGTAATTATTATTATTGTTTTCTTCGCCTTATCTGCTTTTTTTTCCGGTATCGAGACCGGGTTAATTTCTATCGATCGTCTCAAAATGGAACAGGCTGCCAAAACGGATAAGAAAAAGAAACAAATTCTCGACTTTCTGGTCAATCCCGACCGCCTTTTTGGAACCACTCTATTTGGAAATAATATTTCCGTTGTCATTATTTCTTCGCTTTCCATTTATCTGGTTCGGTTGCTTCGTGAAAGTGATCAATTAGACATTTCCGAACATCTGGTCACACTCATTACTGCCGGTCTGGTACTGGTGTTTGCCGAGATCATTCCCAAAGCAGTTTATCGGGACAACCCAAATCTAATGGTCACCAGAGGATTCTCCTTATTGCGTTTTTTCAGCTTGATTTTCTATCCTTTCATCAAATTCGTTTCGGCTTTTAATGTCCTTTTAGCCCGACTCTTTCATCTCCCTGCCAATAACGGTTATCACATTCTGACGCGAGATGATATTTCCTACATGCTGGCAGAAGCCAAAGACGACGATCTGTTGCATGAAGATCAGCGGGAAATGCTGGAAGATGCTTTGGAATTCACCGATCTGGATGCGGAAAATATTATGGTGCATCGCACAGAAATTATTGCTTTCGACAAAAGCACTCCCATTCCCGAAGTGCTCAATATCGCACGGGAACACGGTTTTACCCGCTATCCGGTTTTTGATTGCGATCTCGATCATATTATCGGACAGCTCATCATTTACGATTTGATGAAAAATATGAATAACAGCGAAACGGTTGCCGGAGATTTTGTGAGGGAAGTTATCTTTGCTCCCGAAACGACCGACGTCGATCATTTACTGGCAGAGATGCAATCTCACAAAAAAAGTATGGCGATCATCGTCGATGCTTTCGGTGGAACGGCAGGCTTGGTGACGATCGAAGATATTCTGGAAGAAATCGTTGGCGAAATAGAAGACGAATATGACACGGATGTCCCCGAAATAGAAAAAATCGACGAAAATACTTTTCGCATGCCGGGTTATGTGGAAATAGATTTTCTGAACAGCGAATACGATCTCGATCTGCCGGAAGGAAATTATGAAACCATTGCCGGTCTCATCATCGACAGATTGGAGAGAATTCCCAAACAGGGAACACAGATTTCTGCCGGAAATTGGCTGATCAAGATTCTGCAGGGAACGGATAAGAAAATTATTCGGGTGGAAATCAGGAATCAAAATCCGACCAATGTTAAGAATTAAAACCAATCTGCTCAATCCGCTTTCACCGGTTTACACCGAATGGCGGAAGAATGTTTTTATTTCGATAGAGAACGGCATTATCAAAGATATTTCTGCCGATACAGAAGGTGAATACGAAGATAAAACCGATCTGATTTGTTTGCCGGGATTCATCGATGTTCACGTGCATTTGTCCCAATATTATATGCGCGGTTCGCATAGCCCAAATTTGTTACAGTGGCTGAATACTTACACTTTTAAAGAAGAGCTGAAATCCCAAGACGGAAAATATGCCCGAAAAGTGGCGGAAGATTTCTTCGATGACCTGATCAGAAAAGGCACGACAACTTCCGTTATTTACACGGCTCCTTTTAAACAAGCCTGCGACATCGCTTTTCAGGTGGCGGAGGAAAAGGGAGTTCGTACCATCATCGGCATGACCATGATGGATGCTAATTCTCCGGATTTTTTGCAACAAACCACGATGCAATCTTTTGAAGACAGCGTAAATCTCTTCGAGAAATGGAATAAAAAAACTAAGCTTTTGGAATATGTTTTCACGCCCCGTTTTGCCCTGACCTGTTCAGCCGATTTGATGAGCAAAGTCGGTGAATTTGCCAAATCAGAAAAAGCATACATTCAAACCCATCTTTCCGAAAACAAGGCTGAGATTGAACGGGCTTTGGAACTTTATCAGCAGTATTCCAGCTACACGGAGATTTACGAGAGAATGGGATTGCTGGGAACCAAAACCATTTTGGGACATGTGATTCATGTGAATGAGGAAGAAATTGCCATTCTGAAAGAAACGGACAGCAAAATCGCTCATTGTCCGGATTCCAACTTCTTTTTAAAGAGCGGTGCTTTCCCTCTGCAAAAACTTAAAAATGCCGGATTGACCATCGCTCTCGGTTCCGACGTTGCCGGCGGTTCGTCCCTGAATATGCTGAACGTGATGAAAATGGCGGATTTCCGGCAGGATGATTATGTTTATCCGCCGGAAGAACTATTTTATTATGTCACTTTGGGCGGAGCCAAAGCTTTGGGAAAAGAGAATCTCATCGGCTCGATCCAAGTCGGAAAAGCTGCCGATCTGGTTTTCCTGAAGATTTCCGAAATGGAAAAATACAATTCCACCGAATTGCTTTCCAAATTGATTTACATACATGAAGATGTGAAGGTTATGGAAACGCTGATTCAAGGCAGGAAGGTTTTGTAGTTAACCTTGAAACGGTTTCTTCCAAGCATTCTTCTTGCTTAGCACTTTCAAGGTAATTTACATCATGCAACTCTGAAAGTCTCAACTGCAAGAATAACCCCCTCGCCCCCCCCCCCCCCCCCCCAAAAGGGGAAAAA
>DAISYT010000091.1:0-7723 GCA_036825175.1 Candidatus Cloacimonadota bacterium | reverse complement strand
GCCTGTCTTACCAATTTTGAAAACCGAAATAATTATGAATTCAAATATGCCGATTTCCCCGCCGATACGATTAACATCATCACTCCTTACGTTCAGGGCGGTGTATTTTCCATCGAACCGGAAACCGGTTATGTGCGTACGATGGTGGGCGGACGAAATTTCAATCACAGCAAACTGAACCGCATCATGCAATCCAAACGCCAACCCGGTTCTTCCTTTAAACCCATCATGTACACAGCCGCTTTGGCTCAGGGTTACACACCTGCCACCGTTATCAAGGACGAGCCGTTTTGCTTCATTCAAAGTGACACGCTATTTTGGAGCATTCACAATTATTCCCAGGATTATTTCGGTTACACCCGTATGCGTGAAGGTTTGATGAAATCCCGAAATGTTTATGCTGCCAAAACCATTTTCGACATCGGTCCGTATCGCGTGGTGGATTACGCCAAACGCTTCGGCATTTCCACTCCTGTTTATCCGTATTACGCCATTTGTGTGGGATCGATGGAAGTGATACCTTATGAATTGATCACTGCCTACACCACGTTCCCCAATAACGGTGAACGTGTAAAACCGATTTTTATTCGTCGCGTGGAAGATAAACAGGGAAAGATTCTGGAATCGAACGAACCGGAAAAAATCCGCGTGGTAAATGATCAGATCGCTTATCTGATGGCGAACATGATGCAGTCGGTCGTTAATGAAGGAACCGGCGTCGGCATTCATTGGCAGCCGGGTTACGGTGATCTGGAATCCACAACTTATAAATGGAATGCTGCCGGGAAAACCGGTACCACCGACGATTTTCGCGATGCCTGGTTCATCGGCTACAATCGCCAACTGGTTACAGGTATCTGGGTAGGATTCGATAACAACGATACTCTGGGTAAAAGCCAATCCGGTGCGGTAGCTGCGCTTCCTGCCTGGCCCTTTATTATGAAACGCGCCATCGAACTGGATTCACCCAAAAATAATCGCGGACGTCCCATCATCGATGGCAGTCTGCTGCAATTTGAAAAACCGGATGGAATCGTAACCGTGAAGATTTCCAAAGAAACCGGACTTCTTCCCAAAAGTGCATACGATGAAACTTTGGATGAAGTTTTCATAGCCGGAACGGAACCGAATCGACTCTCTGACAGCTTAAATTACAATTTCTATCCCACGCTCTATCGTGAAAATAATCTGGATTCGCTGGTTGTGGATTTAGGTGGCATTCCCTATGAATGGCCGGACTCCATTCGTTACATTGCCGTTGTTCCCGATTCCACCAGACCGGATTCTGTGATTTACGAGCTCGAACATATACCCGCACCTATCGATCTGCACGGAGCAAAAATTATCAAAAACAGAAAATATGTTACCCGTCCCGACAGTATTTTGTGGCGAGGACCTTCCTGGCTTCGGAAAGACAATGATGGCATCGATACTTTGATCGACTCGCTTCTGAAAGAGGATTAAATGATCTGGCAATCGATGGCGGTTCTGGCTATTCTGGCTTTTTTGGTTTATTTCTATTACCTGTTGAAATTCGATCACGGTATCAAATGTGGAAAGGATCTGGTCAATTTTCACAAGCCGCGGGTTTCGGTAGTGATTGCCGCCAGGAATGAAGAGCGAAATATCACCGGCATTCTTACCGCTTTGGTGAATCAGTCTTATCCGCCGGAATTGTACGAGATCATCGTGGCAAACGATGGTTCGGAAGATAATACTGCCACTATCGTGCAGGAATTCGCCGAGAAATGGTCGAACCTAAAATTGATCGAAGTTCAGGGTCGGGAAAAAGCGATTTCTCCCAAAAAGAATGCTCTGTCTCAGGCTATCGATGCAGCTTCCGGTGAAATCATTCTGCTCACCGATGCCGACTGCATCGTGGGAAGATATTGGATCGAAGCCCTGCTGGCTAACTTTGCAGAAGCTGATATGGTGGTGGGATTCTCCCGCACACAGCTTGTAAAATGGCAGAAGGCTCCGTTGGCTCAAAAATATGAACATTTCGACTTTTTAGCGATGTTCTTCGCGGCTGCCGGCGCCATCGTTTCCGGTTTCCCGTTCTCGTGTTCGGGACAGAACTTTGCTTATCGCAAAGAGGTCTTTCGGGAAGTGGGTGGTTTTTCCCGCATTTCTCACCTGATTTCCGGTGACGATGTAAATCTGATGCAGCTTTTCCGCCAAGCCGGAAAAAAGATCAGATTTGCTTTTTCACCTCACAGCTTTGCCTGCACTCAGCCGGTACAAAGTTGGAAGCAATTGATCAATCAGCGCAGCAGATGGGCTTCCAATATGAAATGGCAATTCAACCTTTATTTTCGTTTCTTCTTTTATCTGGCAAGCGCTTTTCTGGTAGTGCTGCTACCGTTGATTTTACTTTTCAAATACTGGCAATTATCAGTAGTGATCGTTATTTTGCGCATTATTTTTGAGCTGAATTTTATTCGGGATGGTTTAGTTCGCTTCTCCGAACCGAAAGAAAAATTGCGTTTTTATCCATTGTGGCTGATTATCCAGCCTTTCTATTTTTTAGAAGTCGCCTGTTTAGGCGCTTTCAATGTATTTAGTTGGAAAAAGTAGTTTCCCAAAGGAGGAAAAAATATGAATAAAAAAGCTGTTTTACTACTTGTGAGCGCCTGTCTGTTAGTGGCATTGGCACTGTATTGTCAGGATGATTTTGAAGCCTGGCAAAAGAAACAAGCTGAGAAATTCAGACAATATAAAAGCGCTCAGGATAAGGCATTTGTAGAATTCCTGGAGAAAAACTGGGAACCTTACAAAACCTTCACCGGTGAAAAAATCGATACCACGCCAAAACCGGAAACTCCACCCGTTGCCGATGTAACCACCGAACCGGAATTACCACAGGGCAATACGGTAGAGGATATTGTGGTTCCAAAGTTGGAAGAGCAGGTGGAAAAGAACAGCATGCTGGTGGCAGTGGATAAAGCCGCTCCCGTCGTGAAGATCGACTTCTGGGGATTGCCCCTGGAATACAATTTCCAGCCGAATCTGGAGGTAAATCTGGAACCTTTGAACGAGCAGGCTGTGGCAAATTTCTGGTATGTCGTCAGCAACACGGATTTTGAAAAATTATTGCAACAATTACAAGAATCCCGCGCAAAAATGAATCTGAACGATTGGGGATATTGCCTTCTGGTCAATGAGTTGGGCAAAAACATTTCGCATAATTCCGTCAATATCAAACGCTTGTTTATCTGGTTCGTTCTCACCAAATCCGGTTATGAATGCAAAGTTGGTTACGGCGAAGGTTCGGTTTATCTTTTAATTCCTTCTGCCAATAAGATTTACGGCGTTACTTACGTGGAGATGAACGGCAAACGATATTATGCCATCACGTTTGAAGGCAATGAGAAATTGGATTTTGCCATCAATACTTACGATGGAAAATATCCCGATGCCGACGCTCTCATCGATCTGGAAGTCACCGAATCTCCCCGCATCAATACGACGATCGTGGAAAAGGAATTAACCTTTAGTTATAATGGAAATACCTACAAAATACCGGTTCGCTACGATAAAAATGCTGCGGAATTTTTCCGTCAGTATCCGCAGACGAATCTCGACGTTTACTTCAATGCACCGCTTTCACCGGAAGCTACTCAGTCGCTTACCATGGGACTGAAACCCATTTTGGAAGGGAAATCGGAAGCAGAAGCAGCCAATATTATTTTGCGTTTTGTGCAGACCGCCTTCAAATATGAAACCGACGGCGATCAGTTCGGACGCGAAAAAAGCTTCTTTGCCGATGAAACCTTATTCTATCCTTACTGCGATTGCGAAGACCGTTCGATCATTTTTGCCCATCTGATCAAACAAATATTGAACCGGCAAGTGGTGGGATTGGACTACCCCGGACACATCGCCACCGGAGTGAATTTCGTTACCCGGATCGATGGCGATTTTGTGATGGTGGACAATAAAGTTTTCACCGTTTGCGATCCTACTTATATCAATGCCGATATCGGCATGGCTATGCCCGATTTCCAAGCCGTTCAACCTCAAATCATCGATTTCACCAAAAAATAAAACCGGAAAAATCGAAGAAACGGAGACTCTATGAAATTAGTACTTTTCGATGATAATAAATGGGAGAACTTCTTTCCTATCACGCTGTGCCGTTCTACCGGCGATCTGCGGCTGGGCGTGCTCAAGCTGCGTCAGCGGTTGAATGCCTACTTCGGACAGGAAATCAAAGAGGTCGTGATTCATCCGCTTCTGAAAGCTGTTTACAAAGAACGTCATCCCGAATGGACGATCAATTCACTGGAAATGACGGACACGATTTTTATCAATACACGTTTGAAAATCTCCGATGCTCTGGTTGGAGCAATCAATAATCTGCAAGAGAATACGTGTCTTACTCATAAAAACGAAATTTTAGCCGCCAGATTTACACCGGATGTAAACAGCATTTCTGCCGAAGAACTTCCCAATCTGTTCAAATCTCTGGAAAAAATCAAATGGGATAACGACGATACCTGGAAATATCTTTGGGAATTGATCAGCGCTAATGCCGAATATATTTCACGCGATTTTCAGGATATTTTCTACGACAAAGATAATTTCTTTGAAACCGATCCGGGAGTAACCATTCTCAATCCCTATAACATCTGGTTGGGTGAAGGCGTCAGCATCGCACCGGGTGTGATTCTGGATGCCTCGGAAGGACCCGTTATCATCGACGAAAATGCCCGTATCATGCCCAATGCCGTGCTGATTGGTCCGGTTTATGTGGGAAAATCCTCCCTGATCAAAGTGGGAGCTAAAATCTATGAAGGCACTTCCATCGGTCCGGTTTGTAAAATCGGCGGAGAAGTGGAAGCGACCATTTTCCAGGCATTCACCAATAAGCAGCACGACGGTTTTTTGCGACACAGCTATCTGGGAGAATGGATAAATCTGGGCGCCGACACCAATAACAGCGATCTGCGCAACGATTACCAGGAAGTTGCTTCCTATTTCTATCCCAAACTGCAAAAGATTAAAACCGGCTGTCAGTTTCTGGGTACAATTATCGGCGACCACAGCAAAACCGGCATCAACTGCACGATCAACACCGGAACGACTATCGGCGTGGGTTGCAATCTTTATGGCAAAGATATCATCAGGGATTTCATTCCGTCTTTCAGCTGGGGAGAGCCTTCCCAACTAACCGAATACCGTTTGGATAAATTCGACGAGACCGTGGAAAAAGTAAAAGCCAGACGTCACCTGAAATATTCCAAAGCAGAAAAAGAGCTTTACAGTAATATCCGTAAAATTGTTTTGGATTGAAAGAAAAGCTGAGTTAATTTAGCTAAAAATAATGAATTGGAGAATAGATGCAAGAATATGTTGAACTGGTCTTCCGCTCGGAAAGAACCGGATATTTCATCAACAACAAACAACTGCCGTTAGAGCCGGACATGAAAGTGATCGCCCGGGTGGAACGCGGCGAAGATATAGGAACTGTGCTGAATTGCGCAGTCAGCGAGGAAGAATTGGCGGGCATTCCGGAGGTCGGAGAGATCAATAAAATCTCCCGCATTGCCACAGAAGAGGATTTGAAACAACTGGAAATAGTGGAACAAAAAGAGCAGGAAGCCAGAGAGAAATTTCTGAAAATGCTGAATAAATACACTTTCGAGATGAAGCTTCTGGATACATGCTATCAGTTGGACGGCAATAAATTAACCTTCTTCTTCTCGGCAGACGGGCGAATCGATTTCCGGGATTTCGTGCGCGAACTGGCTACCGAATTTAAAACCCGCATCGAACTGCACCAGACTTCCGGGCGTGAAGATGCGCGCCGTTACGGCGGTTACGGCATTTGCGGCAAAACATATTGCTGCTGTTCTTTCCTGCGTAAATTCAACCAGGTCACCATCCAAATGGCAAAAGATCAGAATCTGCTCAGTAATCTTTCCAAAATTTCTGGTCCGTGCGGCAGACTGCTCTGCTGCCTGCATTTCGAGGAAGATTTTTATCTCGCTCAGTCGGAAGGCTTTCCGAATCTGGAAGAAATGATCATATATAATGATAAAAAAATGTATGTTCTCAAGAATGATTATTACAACAATAAAGTGAATCTGATATCGGAAGATGAAGAGCGGGAAACCATTACACTGGAAGAATATAAGAAGCTGAAAAAAAATAATGCAAAACCACGTTCTTGATCTTCTGCCGGAAGAATTGACAGCGCTTTTTCGGCAGGAAGGTATTCCCGGATTTCGTTCGAAACAGCTGTTAAATTGGATTTATACGAATTATAAAATCGATCTTGCCGAGATGACTAATCTGCCGGAAAAACTACGACAGCAACTCATCTCTCTTCTGGATTTTCAATTGCCTAAAATCGTTAAGCAATTGCAAGCCGACGACGGCACGACCAAATTTTTGTTGAAGCTTTCCGATCAAAATCATATCGAGATGGTGCTCATTCCCAATCCCGGCAAAAATACGTTGTGTATTTCTTCTCAGGTCGGATGCAGCCGAGGTTGCCGTTTTTGCGCCACTGCCCGGTTGGGTTTAGTCCGCAATCTGCACGTTTCGGAAATCGTAGCTCAGGTGTGGATCGCGCAGAAATTTCTCTCCGAACAAAAACTCACCAACATCGTATTTATGGGCATGGGAGAGCCGATGGATAATCTCCCGAACGTTCTAAAAACCGTACGAATTTTGCAGAAAGACGAATGTTTTAGCATCAGTCCCCGCCGCATGACGATTTCCACCAGCGGCGTAATTCCCGGCATCAAAAAGTTGGCAGAAAGCGGAATCAAAGTGAAACTGGCTGTTTCTTTGAATGCAGCCATCCAAGCCAAACGGGAAGAGTTGATGCCGATCAGTAAAATCTATACTCTGGCAGAATTAAAAAAAGTTCTGCTCGATTTCAGACAAAAGACTGCCTACCGTATCACCTTCGAGTACGTGATGATCAAAGATTTCAATATGGGCAAAGAAGATATCAAAGCTATCTTCGCCTTTTTGGGAGACATTTCCTGTAAATTGAATTTGATCAAATGGAACGAAGTGTCAGGTTTACCATATAAATCACCTTCCCAAAAAGAGATGGAGATTTTCATAAACGCACTACAGAAATTATCTTCGGCTGTCACGTTTCGTCAAAGCCGGGGAGCAGAAATTGCCGCAGCCTGCGGGCAGTTGGCAGCCAATGTTTAGGAGAAAATTATGAATAAAATCGAAGCCATCGCCAAAAGTATTTTCGATTTGGATGACAGCGTTATTTCCCGTTCGGGCGGAGCGCACAGGATCAGTTTGCAATCGGTGATCGACCGCAGTAACTTCCCGGATCAGTTGCCGGTATCCACCGATAATCTTGCCGATTTGATCGATCATACGCTGCTCAAACCGGAAGCCACCGAAGAGCAGGTCATCAAAATCTGCCAGGAAGCAGAAACCTATCATTTCCGTTCCGTATGCGTGAATCCGGCGAATGCAAGTTTAGCCAAAAAGCATCTTCCCCACGTCGATTTATGTTGTGTGATCGGATTTCCTTTGGGAGCAAATTCCACAGAAATTAAAGTTGCAGAAGCAAGCCGGGCAATAGCAGACGGAGCTGCCGAAATCGATATGGTGATCAATCTCGGAGCTCTCAAATCCCAAAATCACGATCTGGTTTACAATGAGATTTTGCAGATCGCTGCAATATGTCATGATAGGAAAGCTATTTTGAAAGTGATCATCGAGACCTGTTTACTCAACG
>DAISYT010000090.1:0-7762 GCA_036825175.1 Candidatus Cloacimonadota bacterium | reverse complement strand
ATAAACGAAGCATTCTGATCTTCCCAATTGATGTGATCGAGGTAGCCGTAAGCTACTTTATCACCCGGAATAATTACCTGAATTCTGCCTGTTTCATCGATCACGAATACTTTATCCGGCGTCAATCCGATCATGCGGCTCTTGTTGATATCCAGGAAACGTTGCTCATGAATGTCCGGCAGTTGAGCGTGTACACGCGGAATGAAGAGATGATAGGCCAGATTTTTATATTTTAGATAACGGAAGGGAATGTCTTCCACCTGAATGGAATTTTCTTCATAAAACGCAGAAATAACCAGCGTGAAATAGACATAATCAGGTGGATATGAATCTTCGTTTTCCACGCCGGAAAGCCGGATGGAGTCGATCAGGTAAAGCATGAATTGATTTTCCAGCTGATAAATAAAAGTGTATAAAGAAGTGAGTGGTCCGGTGCCGATGAGGGAATAGGAATTGAATTGGGTCGATTCTATTTGTCCGCTGCTCACGTATTTGAAATCGAATTTCAGGTCGGGACAATAGTTTTCACAAATATCCAGAAAATAAGCGTAAGTGATGGTAGGATTATTATCCTGAGCGATCAGACGGCTTTCGCTTTTCACTCTTTTTTCCAACTCTTCCAGCGATTGCACGAGAACATCCTGATCTTTCATATCGGGATTAGCTCTTTTCAGATTATCGAGCTGCGACTGATTCTGTTCGTAGGTGGCTTTTATTGTATGCATTTTCTTGCTGATTGTAAAGTTATTAACCAGAGTAAAAGTGACCACACAGATGAGAAGTGCAATTAAAATCAGTGTGTTCCTAAGAGCGTATGGCATAATGTTATTTCTCCAGTTTATTTAACTTATATTTGGCAGAAACCGATAATTCATCGGTGGGATAATCTGCGATCAGGTTATTCCAACTGGCTCTCGCCATATTTTTATCTCCCATTTTTTCCCAGGAATTGCCCAGCATCAATAAAGCGTCGGGTGCTTTTTTTCCTCTTTCCTGGAAGATTTTCTGGAAGATTTCCATCGCTTCGTTATAACGCTTCAACAGATACAGGCATTCACCTTTGTAATAGGTAGCGTTGTAAGCCAGCGGATGGTTGCCGTACTTACCGAGGAATGAATTTAAAAGTTTGATGGCGGACTGGTAATCTCCGGCAAAATAAACGTCCAGAGTGTGCCGGTATTCGCGGTTAGCCTCAGTATCGAAAACCTCGGAGGTTTCTTCAGTCACGGTGGTTTTCGTCGTATCCGGTTCAGTTTCATTCAGAATTCTGGCAGCATCTTCTTCCGATTCTTTGGACATCGTGACGGATGGCTGCAAAATCAATTCTTCGGATGCTTTTATTTCTTGGGTATCCGGGTAATTGTAACTGATCATGAATTGCCAGACCACCAGTTCTTCGATGTCGTAACGGATGATGGAGGTGATATTACCTTGCGGGAAAAGTTGGGAAAATTCGATGATACTGCGTCGGTTTGTAGTATAACCGGTAACGCTGAATCCGTTTTTATCATTGGAAATGTTACCCAGCCAACTGCGGGGATTACGTTCCAAAGACTGAGAATAATGTTCTAATATATAATACCAAAGATTGTGATTGCCGGTAATGACTTCTACTTTCTGGAAATTGGTTTCCAAAGCGCTCAACTTGGTTTTGATCTCATTCAGTTTTGTGATTAAGCCACGATTACGCCGCAGATCACTTTCCACAGCATAATTTTTCTGCTCGTATTCCACTAAAGCTTTTTTTAATTGCAGATTACGCATCGTACCGGAAAAGGTGAAATAGAAAATAAGCGCCATAATCACAAAACCGTGCCAGACGATTTTAAAGTATTTCTGGTTTTCAATGACTTTTGCCGGCAACAGATTCGAGGGATAGAATTTCTTGTTATGAAAATCCAGGGTTTTCCAAGCCAAAGAAATCGGAATAGCATAACGGGCAATTTTCTCGTCGGTCAGATCGCTTGCCAGCTCTTCGGGAATTTTCAGCTGGGGTAATACCAGCCGATGTACCTGATCTTCGTCCGTGGTTTTGTTGCGAAAATATTCCAGATCTTCATCGGTTACGTGGTCGCCGATCAGAATGACATTCTTGGTGATCTGCATATCCGAAATATCCTGTTCCAGGATGATTTTGGAATAGATCGCTTGTCGCATGGCAGCAGCATCTGTTTCCGGAACGATGATAGGGAAGGTTTTGATGTGAACTCCTTCCCGCATGACGATACCGACTTTGTAATCGATGCCGATATAAAGTAGCAGAACATAATCTTCCTGACTGCATTCGTAATTATTTCTTACCAGATTGATCAGAGCGAACTCATTCGTATCCACATGACTGTAGAAATATCTTTCTTTGGACAGAACCAGGTTGATATCTCGCAGAGCGTGGAACAAAGAGAGCTTGCCGCGGTGTACGAAAGCCAGACCGGATTTATTGGGATTTATGATATAATCAAGAATAAAATCTTTTTTCTTGAGCTCATCGGGAGAGAGCATCGTCTCCTTGAGCTTTTTCCATAATTTTGCTTTGGATTTGGCGAAAGAAGCATCGAACTGAAAATAAGTGATCTGCTCGTCGTTGGCATTGACCGCAATCTTTCCCTTTTCCAGCGGATAAACCTGCAGAAAATTCTGTAATTCTTTTAATCCGGGAAGAGATTCGTCTTTCTTGGCTACCAACCCACTTAGATTATCTCTGGGAACTATATCGGAAGGTACATCCAGCTCGAGGGAGCTTTCATCCACTTCGTCCAGTTCGGTGAAATCGACTTCCTCTGGCGGCAGTTTACTGATTTCTTCGGTTTCTTCTTCCTGGTTTTTAAAAAAAGGTGTGGAAAGCAAAGTTTCATTCAGGTTATCTACGATGATATTGCCGTTATGTAAACGAAGCTGAGCAATCTTGATGCTCAAGCCATCCTGAAAAATCCCAAATGCTACCTTTTCTTTTTTTACTATTCTCTGCACTTTTCAGTCCTGATTTATGAATACATGATCAGTTGATCCATTCGTTTCGGATTGTTGGCATAATTCAAAGCAGTTGCCTTGCTGATATTGCCGCTTATATAGTGATTAAACAAATCCTGTTCCATACTGATCATACCGGTTTTTTTACCTTCCGTGATCATCTGGTAGATTTCACCGATATTTTTATTACGGATAGCCGCTTTCACGGAATCATCCACTGAAAGCACTTCTTTACACATCAGCAGTTTACCATTTTTGGTTGGAACGAGTTTCTGGGAAATTATCACGCGCAATGTATCTGCCAGCCGCATACGAACCCTGTCCTGTTCAGCCGGAGGGAATTCGGCAATGATACGATGAATGCTGTCCACAGCATTACTGGTGTGGAGGGTGCTGAATAATTTATGACCACTGTCGGTGGCTTCCAATACGGTAGCGATTGTACGGGCGTCGCGCATTTCTCCCACTACAATAATATCCGGATCCTGACGTAATGCCTGGAAAGTGCCTTTTTGGAATGATTCCACATCTTCTCCCACTTCCCGGTGACGAATGATGCATTTATCGGATTGATGAATAAATTCGATCGGACTACTAATGATGACAATGTGGGCTTGATTGGTATGATTATTCATATCGACGATCGAATCGAGTGTACTACTTTTGCCGGAACCGGTAATCCCCGTGATCAGATAAAGCCCCGATTTTTCATATTTCAGGTTCATTCGGCGAACGATAAGTTCATGAAATCCCAATTCATTGTAATGAAAAAGCTTTTCGTTGATCCGGCGAAAGTTGGCGACGATTTCGTTGCATTCAAAATAAATATCACCTCGAAAACGGCTGAATGTATCTGTTTCTTTCGATTCATCGAACTGCATACTCAAAGAGAAATCGATGTTTTTAAAGGCAAAAAGCGTTTGAACCTGATCGTCCGTAAGAAGTGATAAAAGCATGATTATGACTTCATCTTCACAGAATCTGCCCAGATTTTCATAAGGTTTTTTATCACCGTAAACGCGTAACCAGATATAACCATCACAAGCCGGACCGCCTAAATCGATGTCGGAAGCTTCCAAATAGCGCATCTGTTGTAACAGGTCTTTAAAGGTGTTGTATGCTTCTTCCCGCCAGAGATCGTGATGCTTCAATAAACTGTATATCTGATTGGCGCGTATGACACCTGTCGCAAAGCTTGACACCGAGTTTTGCAACTCAGCTATAAACGAAATGCCCATACATCCTCATATAATCATTGAATCCATTATTTTCAATTAGCCAATTGGCTTGATTGGAATATATATGTCAAGATATTAATAAATCTGTGAATGCTGATGCTGCAACTAGCAGCAGGATAGTCTGGCGAATTGTAAAAACGACAGAAGATTGCTTTGATGATTAATTCCCCGACATCAGCTTAAGCATGACGATTCGCTGCAGTGCCTTACGCCACTTGAAGAAAGCGCTGTTGATTAAATTTATCATAAATCTTTTTAAAAGTCTTTCTCCTTTGAAAGCGAAGAAATCCATCAGCTGTTTGCGATCGAAATGACGTAATTTTACGGCTGTTTCCGCCCGTAATTTGGTGAACGTTGAACCGGCAAGAATAAAGCTTTCTTCACCACAAGTATCCCATTTTTGCAGATAATCGACGATATTATTATTCAGCCACATGGAAATCTCACCGCTTTCCAGAATCAAAATCGAGCCGGAATCTTCCTGACCGAGAGGAATGTCGTCACCTGATTCGTATTTATGAACGATTCCCAATGCCATGAAATCCAGCTTATCTTCGGGAGAGAATCCGTGTAAAATAATGGGTTCGCCTTTGTGGATGGTATCTGTACCGGGATCGAAAGCTTTCTGAAGTGGACCGTAAATATCTTCCGAATATTGCAATCCTGCTTTCACTACCCGGAAAAGTTCTTCGGCGTTGATGGGCTTGGAAAGGTAGCGATAAGCACCGGCGTGAGTTGCTTCCACGGCGCCTTCAATGCTGGAAAAGCCGGTCAGGATAATAATCACAGCCAGCGGCTGCTTGGTTTTGATCTCTTTCATCAATTCATATCCGCTCATTCTAGGCATAGCCATATCGAGTAAATACAAATCAAAAATTTCACGTTCTGCTTTTTTTAACGCATCTTCGCCGTTTTCTGCCAGTGTAACCACATATCCTTCGTCTTCCAGCAATTCTTTGCAAAGCTCGCGGATACTCGCTTCGTCATCTACGATCAAGATATGTTTCTTCATCTTATTCCTCGTTGTTTTTCCATTCTTTTTTAATTAATTCCAGTTGCTTCAGTTTCTGAAAACGGTTGAGCAGATGATTGATTTTATTGATAGAATCGGTCATTTGATTACCGGCTTTTTCCAGCTTTTCATCTTTGTATTCTGCTGCTGCCTGCAAGATGCGACGAATAGAAAGCGAGATGATCGTGAGTGGATTATTGATGTCGTGATCGAGATGGGCAATCAATGCGGATTCTTTTACCACTTCCCGATATTGCTCTTCTTTCAACCTGTTCAAAATGATTTGTCTCTGATTCTCGGTGAGAGCATTTTCCACCTTCAGCAGACTTTCTTCATTTTCAATCATGATATTGGAAATTTTCTTCAACATATCACTGATGAAGGAAGCGATAAAGGCGATGCCCGTGAACAGACCGCAATAAGAAATCAGAAAAATGGTTTGAGAAGGGATGTCGGTGGTAACGGGCTTGCCATCGACCGGAATGAGCCAGTTAAAATTATAGGATATCATCAGAATAAGTAGGCAGGTACTTCCGATCATGGCTGCGATAATTCCGCCGGATTGCTCGATGGAAAGACTGGCTGTGATCACGGCAATCAGGTAAATCCAGATAAAAGGACTGGAAATTCCGCCGGTGAGATGTACCACAAATGTGGCGAAAAGAATATCGAGAACGATCTGGATGGCGCCCAGAAGGTGAATGCTTTTTAAAATCTGAATATAATAAAGAATATTCAAAATGCTGATTCCTAAAAAAGTAACGACGAACACCAGAACCGGATAAATCTGATTTGCCTGTTTGATCTGTAGAAGTCCGATCGCAAAAAGGATCAGAACGATAAACCAGCGGATTTTAGACCACCAACGATACATCTGAACTTCAGGATTAATAAAATCTTTCTTTTCCATATAAAACTCCATTTTATTCATTAAAAATTCCAACGATACGGTGTTCCATTTCGGTGGGAAAGTTCACCGATCCTAAAAAGTCGGAAACTGCTTCCACACTGAATTCGATAACGGGTGAACCACTGATGACGGTAGCAGCGATTTCAGTACCTCCTTCCACAAAAAGTGCTCCGTCCACGATTAAATTACCTGTAATCCTCAATTCGCCGGTAATCCAAAGAACGCCGTAAAAATTTCCTCCCGAAAAATCGGCATCTCCGTCGATCACGGTTAATCCGGAACCATACCATCCGGTGGTGGATACTTTGAAACTGCCGGAACCGGTGATATCGACCCAGGTAATATCTTCGCAAGGAGTCTGATTATTGGGCGGATCGGTATAATAATGATTGGCGATGGATTTCACGTAGGCTTTTGTCACTCCGAAAATTTTTTCAAAATCCAGTGGCGGATTTACATTTTCATCGATGTCGCCGACTACGGCGGCATTTCCTTTTATAATGACATCTCCATTAGCGGAAACGGCAGCCTGAATATTGGCAGGAACCAGATAAACCAGGGCTTCGGTATTTCTATGAATTTCCGCGCCGTTCGCCAGATAAGTGGCATAAGTAGTGATAACCGTGGAATCACCGGCAGCATTTTTCACATAATTGATGCTATCGATTTTACCATCGAGGACGGAAAAATTATCGAAAACAAGTGAAGCATGATTATTCTGGTAATTTAAGGAACCATCGTACATTTTTTTGATGCCATAATTCAAAGCTTCGTTACTGAGCGCTTTCGCCTGAAGTTCTGCCAGATTCTCTGCCGTATCTTCTGCAACGGCTGAACGTCTGTCTTTTAACGATAATGTGATAACCATGAAAGTGATGGTTACCAGCAGAATAAAAATGATTAACAATCTTCCCATTTTTTACATCCTAATTATCCCAACTCAGAATTTCTAAGTTAAAGGCAGAAGAACTGGTGGGAGTACCGATCAGGTCATTCACAATAGCTTCATCGTAAATGATGTATGTGTTACCGGTCAGTTTTACATCCTCGGTGGTATTGGCAAAGACGATACCTCGGAGATAGGTGTTGCCGGTCATTTGGAAACTACCTTGTTCCACCCAGAGCACTCCCTGAAAATTACAATTTCCCGAAGTTTGAATGTCGCCATCAATGATCAGAATTCCACTTCCGGACCAATTGCCGTTAAATTTAAGAGATTTATTTCCGGTCATTTCCACATAAGTAATTCCGGAAAGATAAGATAATTTATTGGGATTTTTGTAGTAATGATCGGCAGAATCTTTCATTTCGGTCATAGTCTTACCGAAGATTTCCTCGAAATTTATTGTGGCATATTCTTCCAAGCCGCCTTGTATTTCGGCATTACCGTTAAGAGTTACATCATCGGCACAGAGAAAGGCTTTCAATGTTGTACCTGCCGAGCAGGAAAGTTTGGCGGTGCTAGTATGCTGAATTTTTACTTCACCGAGTAAATCGGTAACGTAAGAAGTGACGGTGAGGGTGTCCAGATTTGTATTCATTACGTAAGTGATGCTGTCGATTGTGCCATTCAGCACTTGAAAGTCGTCGAAAGTCTGAGTGAAAATACTGTGACTATCCCAGAATGCTTCATCG
>DAISYT010000089.1:0-7769 GCA_036825175.1 Candidatus Cloacimonadota bacterium | reverse complement strand
AACTGATGAACACCAAAAAAGCAGAAGGCGGTATTTTCAATATCGGGAACGATACCAGTATTACAATCGAAGACCTGGCAAAGAAAATCAAGGAAATGACCAATAGCAAATCCAAGATCGAATACGTGAAATATGAAGATGCTTACGAAGAAGGATTTGAAGATATGCAACATCGTAAACCCGATCTTACTAAAATTTTCGAAATGATCGGCTATAAACCCAAATACAATCTGGATCAGATTTTAAGACGCATCATAAAATTCTTCGAGGAATAGGAGACACCATGAAAGTTCCCATGTTGGATTTACAAGCTCAATATGCTCCGATAATGGCGGATATCCGTTCTGAAATGGAAAAAGTATTTGCCATCCATGCCTATAAATTGGGACCGCAGGTTTATGAATTTGAACATGATATGGAAAAATTCTGCGATGTGGCACATGCTATAGGTTGCGCTTCCGGTACAGATGCTATTCTGCTTGCCTTGCTTGCTCTCGGTTTGGGTGAAGGTGACGAAGTTATTACAACGCCTTTTACCTTTTTTGCGACTGCTGGAACAATTTATCGTGCCGGAGCCCGTCCTGTTTTTGTCGATGCCAAACCCGATACATACAATATCGATCCCGACAAAATCGAAGTTGCAATCACACCCAGAACCAAAGCCATCATTGCCGTACATTTGTTTGGTCAGCCGGCAGAGATGGATAAGATTATGTCCATTGCCCAAAAACATAATTTAAAAGTGATAGAAGACAACGCTCAGGGAGTGGGAGCGAAATACGATGGTAAAACAGCCGGTACGATCGGTGATATCGGTACACTCTCATTCTTTCCCAGCAAAAATCTGGGTGCCATGGGAGATGGCGGAATGTGCCTTACCAACAATACCGATCTGGCTAACAAACTTTTTCAATTGCGTGTGCATGGCGAAAATCCACAGTATTTTCACAAATGGGTCGGTTTGAACAGCCGTCTCGATACTTTGCAGGCAGCAGTTTTACTGGTGAAATTACGTTCTCTGGCGAAATGGTCGGAAGCCAGACGGAAAAATGCCGACTATTATTATCAGAATATGAGTGATATAAAACAGATCAAATTGCCCGTGATCCATCCGAAAGCGGAAAGCATTTTCAACCAGTTCACTTTGGTTGCCGAAGATCGTGACGAGCTTCTTAAATATTTGCGTTCTCAGGGGATAGGTTGTGCCGTTTATTATCCGCTTCCTTTGCATTTGCAGGAATGTTTTTCCTATTTGAACTATCAGGAAGGAGATTTTCCGGTGGCGGAGAAACTGGCAAAAACAGTTATCTCCATTCCGGTCTTTTCAGAAATTACGCAGGAACAGCAGGATCATGTAATTGCTAAGATCAGAGAGTTTTACAGTTAGGAGTTTTTTCCGTATGAATATAATTGTCTGTATAAAACAAGTGCCTGATACAAATGAAATAAAAATCGATCCGATCACGAATACGATGATCCGTGAAGGTGTGGAAAGCATCATCAATCCGTTCGATCTGTATGCGGTCGAGGAAGCGATCCGTTTGAAAGAAAAATTTGGCGGGAAAGTCATCGCTCTCAGTATGGGTCCGGCACAGGTGGAGAAAGCTTTGCGGGAAACGGTGGAATTGGGCGTCGATGAAATCTATCTGGCTTCGGATCGTAAATTTGCCGGCGCCGATAGCTGGGTAACCAGCCTCACTCTTTCTCACGCTATCAAAGTCATCGGAAATTATGACCTTCTGCTGTTTGGACAGCAGGCAATCGACGGCGATACCGGACAGGTGGGACCGGGAGTCGGAGCGCATCTTCATCTTCCCCAAGTGGGTTTTGTGAAAAAAATCGAAGAAGTAAAAGACGGAAAAATGACGGTTCAGCGTTTGATGGAAGATGGCTATGACCGCGTAAAAGTATCACTTCCTGCCGTGCTTACCGTTGTGAAAGACATCAATACTCCCCGCTTGCCGTCTTTGCGTGGAAAAAGAAATGCCAAAAATGTGGAATTGAAAATTCTTACCGCCTCAGACCTGGGATTGAACGAAAACGAAATCGGCTTAAATGGTTCTCCGACTCAGGTTGTGAAGATATTCTCTCCCGATTTGAAAAAAGACGGCGAAAAATACGAATTACCATCAGAAGAATTGGCAGAAATTTTGTATCAAAAATTAAAAGAACTCGGAAAATAAACCAGGCATGAAAATTTAAGAACGGCACACGAGTAAAAACTTGTGTGCCGTTCTGTAAAAAAAAAGGAAAAAGTGATGTTACATTTCCCGAATATTAATCCCACGATATTACATATCGGATTGCTGGAAATAAGATGGTACGGTCTTTTTTACATTCTGGCTTTCGCCATCGGCTATTTGTTCATTCGCCGGAATTATGCGATCAAGAATATCAAACTGGACAAAGAAGAATATGAATCGTTGCTTTTTGATTTGATGCTGGGTGTAATTATCGGTGGCAGAATAGGTTACGTACTGTTTTACAATCTGTCGTTTTATCTGCAAAATCCACTGCAAATCTTCAAGGTTTGGGAAGGCGGAATGTCTTTTCACGGCGGTGCCATCGGCGTCATTATTGCGGGATTGCTGTTTTGCCGGAAACACAAACACAATTTTTACAAACTGGCTGATCCCGTGATGCCGCTGGTCTCGGTAGGATTATTTTTTGGCAGGATCGGAAATTTCATCAATGCCGAACTTTACGGCAGACCGACCAATGTGCCCTGGGGAATGATCTTCCCCAATTCGGACGGGAAACCGCGCCATCCTTCTCAACTTTATGAAGCTTTTGCCGAAGGAATTTTGCTTTTTCTCATCACCAATTTCATGTTCCGCCGGGTGAAAACGAAAGGTATAGTTTTCTGGAGTTGGATCGGTTTGTATGGTCTTTTCCGCTTCTTGCTGGAATTTATGCGGGAACCGGACGTACATCTCGGCTACATTTGGGGCTTTATGACGACCGGACAAATTCTCTGCTCGTTGATGGTCATTTCCAGTATTATTGCCATTGTGTTGTTATTGAACCGGAAAAATGAAACTGCCAAAGCTTAACATACTTCTTCTGCTCACGATAATTCTCGGCGGCTGTGCTTTCAATCGTCAGTTTGATAACACACAGAAAGAAAAAATGCTGATCGAACATCTGGATAGCTGGCAGGAATTTAATGCGGACGGAATCATCGAAATGAATTTCCAACAGCTTTCATTTCGGAAAAATATCAATCTGAAAAAAAGTGATCGGAATTGGAAAATCACGGTATTCGATGGCGGGATTTTTGGGATGAAACCGGAGCCGTTTCTCACGGTTTCCATCGATTCTTTGATCAGTATAAAAATGCCGGGAACAGAAGCTCAAGTCTTTGATACATCACACTTTTCCGGCTTGACATATCTGCTCGATCCCAGCCTGTTGAAGCAATTCTCAAAAGAAATCGTGCAAACCGGAAAACTGATCATTTCCCCCAACTGTGAAATAGATTTTTCCCCGAATATGGAAATCGGTCGCATCCTGGAAAAAAAAAACAATCTGGATTGCCAATTCGAGTATGATAACGACCTGAAAAAAATCAGGATTTTCAGGGATCGGAATTTACTGGCAAAGATAGAAATTGACAAAATCGACCGGTAAATCCAAAAAAAACAAAGAATATTTTAAGAGGTAATAAAAGATGATCGCAAGATATTCACGCGAGGAAATGACTAAAATCTGGGAATTGAAAAATCGCTATCAATGTATGCTCGATGTGGAAATCGCCGCATGCAAAGCGATGAATGAAATGGGAATAATTCCCGACGACGATCTGGAAGAAATCATAGAAAAAGCAGACTTCGATGTCGATAGAATCGCTGAAATAGAGGCTGTAACCAAACACGACGTGATTGCTTTTCTGACCAATGTGGCAGAATATGTGGGACCGGCTGCTCACTGGATTCATTACGGAATGACTTCTTCCGACGTGCTCGATACTGCTACTTCGCTTCAGCTCCGGCAAGCCGGCGAGTTGATCATCCGCGATCTGGAAAAGTTCAGCGAAGTCCTGAAAATTCAGGCACGTGAGCACAAATATACACTTTGCGTGGGACGTTCTCACGGTATTCATGCCGAGCCCACTTCCTTCGGCTTAAAATTCACTCTCTGGTTCGATGAAATGCAGCGCAACATCCGCCGCATGGATCAGGCAGTGGAGACGGTTTCCGTTGGTCAGATTTCCGGTGCAGTGGGAAATTATGCGCATCTTTCGCCGGAAATCGAAAGAATTACCTGCCAATATCTCGATCTGAAACCGGTGAATATTTCCACGCAGATCATCCAGCGCGACAGAATTTCCGAATTCATGAATACAATAGCCGTGATCGCTTCCTCTATCGAGAAAATTGCTTTGGAAATTCGCCATTTACAGCGAACCGAAGTGAGAGAAGTGGAAGAGAATTTTTCCAAAGGACAGAAAGGTTCATCTGCCATGCCGCATAAACGCAATCCGATCGTCACGGAGCAAATGTGCGGATTGGCAAGATTGTTGCGCAGCAATGCGCTGGCAGCTTTGGAAAATAACGCACTCTGGCATGAACGTGATATCAGCCATTCTTCCGTGGAACGCATCATTCTGCCCGATTCCACCATTCTGATCAATTATATGCTGAACAAGATGATAGCCCTGATCGACAATCTGCTGATCTATCCGGAAAAAATGAAAGAAAATCTGGAGTTAACCAACGGTCTGATCTTTTCCCAGGTATTTTTGCTGGAACTTTCCAAAAAAGGTATTTCCCGGGAAAAAGCTTATCAGTTGGTGCAGCGAAACGCCATGACCTGCTGGCAAACCAAACAGCCATTTAAAGAACTGATTCTGGCAGATGAAGAGGTGGCGGATTTCCTTACCGGAGAAGAGATCGATGCTATTTTTTCTTATGACCGATACCTCGAAAATGTGGATTATATCTATAAACGAGCAGGCATCAACAAATGAGCCCATACGATCCTCTCGATTATATAACCCGCATTCATAAAGCCAAATACAAACAGGCGATCCTGCCGATTTTGCTCATCGTTATCACGTTTGTGATCAACCACTTTTTCCTACTGGAAGAATTGAAATATGTGGCGCTGCTTGGGTTGATCTGGTACGCTTTACTGTTTCTTTGTTTCCGGGTCGGTCGTATCGGGTACCCTGAATCTGACGAAGCTAAGGTGCTTTCCCCTTTGCATGGGAAGGCAACCGTTTTAAACGAACATCAACTTATTATTACCAAATCCATTTTTCATCCGGTGGAAATAAGATGTCCGATACAGAAAGCGCAAATTACTTTGGAATGGTCGGCGCAGCCGGTCTTTTTTGAAGAACGATGTGAACTGAGTGCGAAACTGATCGGCTTTAAATTCGGAAAAACAAAATGTAAAATTACGGTCGGTGAGGAATACATGTTGAAAATTGCCGATAACGAGAAAGTAATTGCCGGGAAGTCTGTTTTATTTGAACGGAAAGAATCAAATGAAAGCGGCGACTAACTACAGAGTTTTGATTCCGAATGCGTTTACTGCTTTCAGCCTGATTTTAGGTTTGATCGCTCTTTACAAAACTTCTCAGGGTGAATTTGTCGAAGCTGCCTGGATAATTGCTGCCTCGATGGTATGTGATTTTCTGGATGGGAAGTTAGCTCGCCTTTTGCATGCCAGCAGCAAATTCGGAGCCTGGTTCGATTCGGTGGCAGATTTCATTGCTTTCGGTGTCGTGCCGGGATTTCTGGCATTTAAAGCTTCGTTTCAACAAATACATTTCTTCGGCTGGTTTATCGCTGCTTTTTATGTGATCGCCGGCGGATTCCGTCTGATTCGTTTCACTCTTTCTCTTGCCGATACCACCACCAAAAAACCTTTTATCGGTCTGCCGATTCCAGCGGCTGCCGGAACGATTTCGTCTTTTTGTTTAATCAATTTTTATGTCTGGAACGAAATAAAATCTCCCGATCTTTTTCTGACAATCGTCTTCCTGGTGAGTATTCTTATGGTGAGTAAAATCGAGTATTTGCCATTGGAAAAAGGCAAAAAAATTACGCCGGAATCCAAATTTTTTATCGGCTTATTGGTGCTTAGTTTTCTGGCTGCATTAAGGTATCCGTACTTCATTTTCATCGCCTGGATCACCATCTATATTTTGTACGGAGTTTGCCGGCATTTGATTTTAATCGGAAAAAAGAACAACAGGTTAGGACGCTAACGCATCCGAGTTCGCAGATAAACATATTTATCAACAAAATAATCAATTACCATAAGGTATTCTGCCAAACAAAATAATAAATTCTTGACGTGCAATTATGTGATCTTAAAAAGATCGATGAGTTGTACTATGGATTTTAATGGTGTGTGAAACGAGATCAATATTTTGTTTTAAGGAGAAATTATGGCGGTTTTTAAAGACAATTATTTCACGAATGACAGCTATGCGCTCCGTAGTGAAAGACTGAAAATCCTGAAAAATTACATCGAATATTGGGCTACACCACTCTCGATTCCGCGTACTCTGGTGGAATGGGGATTACATGCCTCAGAAAAATGGGAAAATGCTCTACAAATTGCTGAAACCAAGAAATCCAAATTTGGTAATTTCTATCAGGAATTAAAAGATGCCGACGAAGCCACGTTCAAATATTATCTCAAATGCAAAAGGCTGATCCTGAGTACAGAATCGAATGATAAGAATGTACAGAAAATGTTCGGAGTGAACGGTAAATTTCCTCGTAACCGCGAAGATAAAATCAATACGGTCGATAAATTTATTCGGGCATTTCAAAGTCATTTACAACAAAAAAAAACAGAAGCGATCCCGGCGGAATTCATCGAAAAACTGATCAAACTGATGAATAATTCGCTACAGATTTCCCAGAAGATAGAGCAACTGAAAAAACAGAGAACCGAGAAAAACACAGCCATGCAAGCAGAGATTTTTCGTGAAGACGCCAAAAAACTACGTACTTTGTATTCCTGGCTGTTGATGACCTGGGAACCGGATAATGCTTATCTTTTCCAGCTGGGTTTTGCGGTAAAAGCCGCCTCACATAAAACCAGCCACGACGATGAACCGGAAGAAGATTAATTTCTTTCGCAGCCTTCCCGATCTGCTTTTTCCCCGCATTTGTTTTGTTTGCAGTCGCAGAATAGCGGAAGGCATTATTTGTGAGGACTGCCAACAGAAACTGGTTTTTCTGGATGATGTCTGCGATTTTTGCGGTTCGTCTCTAAAACAGGGTAAATGCCCGAAATGTGTTGCGGAAAATTTCAGGTTCGACCTAGCCCGGTCGGTTTTTCCCTTCGATAAAACCGTTCAAGCCCTGATCCACAACCTGAAATACGATGAAATGACCAAAGTGGCAAAATTTCTGAGTGCATATGCCGTTCGGTACTTACAGGAAAAACAGCCTTTCGATCAGGTGGATTTCATCGTTCCGGTACCGCTACACACCGTAAAAAAGCGTTCCCGCGGTTTTAATCAGTCGGAACTGTTTACTCATGAAATTGCGGTTGCCATGAATTGGCAGCATTTGCCTAACCTGATAAAAAGAAATCGGTTCACGCAAACGCAAACCAAACTGGGCAGAATTGCCCGGCAGAAAAATGTGGCAGGAGCTTTCAGCCTGAATCCCAAAGTTGATATTACCGGGAAAAACATTCTGCTCTTCGATGATGTTTTTACCACCGGTTCCACCCTGAATGCCATTGCAACGCTGCTGAAAGAAAATCAGGCGAGTAACGTCTATGCCTTTACTATCGCC
>DAISYT010000088.1:0-7861 GCA_036825175.1 Candidatus Cloacimonadota bacterium | reverse complement strand
AGGACGTGGATTCATCGGATCATATAATACTTCATACCCGCCTGTGATTTCAAATTGTTTCTGGAGTTCCGAGTCTTCCGGACAAACAGGCAGCGGGGCTCCCAGTGGAGTTACCGATAAAACCGTAGCGGAAATGAAAACACTTTCCACCTATACCAACGCTGGTTGGGATTTCGATGGTTCTACCGGAGGAGATGATTATTTCTGGGCAATGGACGATTCTAAAAACGGCGGCTATCCTTATCTGTGGTGGCAGTCATTCCCCTACAATGTTACTTTTACAGATGGCAGCAGCTATTCCGGTTCACCGATTGCCGGTGAGACCAATCAACCATTCGGAAGATTTTCTTTGCTGGCTGATCATTCCGGCGCAGATTTGGTTGGAGTTTGGATAGAATTGACCGGCACACGCACCGGAGTTTCCAATTTAAAATTCTGGTACAGCGATGATAACAGCTTCGATAGCAGTAGTGATTTTCAGCTCAGTGCGACTGTGTCTTCCGATCCGGGTGAGGGAGAGACAATCAGTTTCATCAATTTTTCCCAAGATATCGGTACAGGTAATGCTTACTTCTTTCTTACCTGCGATCTGGCTGCCGATGCAACCGGTTTGCTCCGTGGCAAAATCGTGGGAAATCAGGATGTTTTCCTCAAAAAAGCGAGTTTAAACTCAACCATTGACAATGCTTATCTTTCTGCCGACGATATTCCTCTTCCCGTTACGCTTTCCTCCTTCTCCGGCGCTTTGATAAATTCTCTTCCCACTCTGTATTGGACGACCCAGTCCGAAACTGATAATCTGGGTTGGAACGTTTATCGAAGCAATTTGGCAAATGGTTGGGAAATGAACGATTACCTGCAACTGAACGGCGATCTAATTCCCGGTATGGGAACCACTTCCGTTCCTACTGATTACTCTTTTATCGACGATCAGACGATAGCGGAAGGAACTTATTATTATTGGTTGGAAAGCGTCAGCTTCAGTAATGAATTGGCATCGTTCGGTCCCGTGGAAATTCGGATCGATGCAACGATGCTGCCGGATTTACCAACTCAGTCATTTCTGAACTGCAATTATCCGAATCCTTTCAATCCCGTTACCACCATCTATTTCGGGATTAAAGAGAAGGAAGAAGGTATTTTGACGATTCTCAATATCAAAGGTCAAAAAATAATCAGCAAGAAATTTCAGAAAGGTTATCACACTTATGTTTGGAATGCTTCCTGCCAGGCATCCGGAGTGTATTTTTTTCGATTACAGACAGCTTCCTGTAATCATATCAGAAAAGCGATCCTGATGAAATGAGTATTCCTGAACCAGACGGAAATATCGGAATTCCTTAAATCGGAGTGAAAAAAAATGAAACACAAAAAAGTGATTTTTGTCAGTGAAATCACCAATAAAACACAATCCAACGGAACAGTTTATTATGGATTTACTGTCACTTTTTCCGATGGTGAAATCCAAAATATCATTTACCATTGCTCCGAACATACTGAAAAAGAAGTACTGTTGAAGCTGGAAAATAAACGTTTAGAATTTTTGAAAATAAAACAAAAGAATGAGGAGGAATAATGTTGAAAAACCGGAAATTGTTATGTTTAACTGTTTTGTTGTTTTGTGGCAGTGTGGCTTTCGCTCTTACCGCAGGTGATTATCGATCAGTGGACGATGGTGCCTGGGCAGCAATGAGCACCTGGGAATATTTCGATGGCACCTACTGGGTCTCAGCAACTGCGATACCTTCGTCATCATCGGAAACGATTACTATTCGTTCCGGAAATGAAGTTTTTCTTTCCAATGGCAACTATTATTCTGTTGATCAGCTTATCGTGGAAGGTGGCGCCGAGTTGCAAGTGCCCGATGGCTCTTCGATTACGGTGGAAGACGGAACCGGTACTGATCTGGTGGTAGATGGCACTTTGGCATTGGGCGGATCGCTTCACGGTTCCGGAAAAGTTGTCATTAACGGAACTCTGAACTGGTATTACAGCACGTTCAACGATTGGTCGTCTTTCTCTGCCATTACCAATACCGACCTCAATATCGGAACTGCCGGCACTCTGAATTTAACGCACTCCAATAATATGTGGCTTTTCGGAGCACAAGTTCATAATGGCGGTACGATCAACTTAGGTGCCGGTCCACTGCATGGAATTCGTAACAATTCGAATGCGCTTTTAGAGAATCTGAGCACTGGTATTATCAATATTTCTACCGATGGAACAAACATTTATACCAGTTCCTCCACCAGCACATTTACTTATGGATTTCAATTAACCAATGCCGGTATTATCAGGAAAAGTTCCGGTAGTGGAACAACTACGTTCCAGAGATTAGACTTCTATAATAACGGCTCTGTTTTGGTGGAAAGTGGAACGCTGAATATTTATTGTTACAATAACAACCCCGGGCATACTGGAACATTTACCCTTACAACCGGAACCTCTTTGATTTTAAATGGTTACGACACTCAAAATTTCGCTGAAGGTTCTGTTATTGATGGAAACGGTAACGTTCAAATAATAAATCATAATATAAACTTCCTCGGTACCAGCACGGGAACGATTTTTGGTTCGGATATCATCCTGGATTTTAGTAGCGGTAGTATCGGCGGTTCCGGAAAAGCCACCATTTACGGGATCATGAGTTGGAGCGGAGGCACCCACTATGGCACACTGGTCATCGCGGCAGGCGCTCAATTCGATGTCAGCGGTTCGGAGATAAAAGAACTTAACTCCGGAGAGGTTTATAATTATGGTACATGGACATATACAGACACAGGGAATCTGCATGGAATAAATAATTCTTATGTATATAATCAAAGCAGCGGAGTCATCGACATTCAAAATGATACCAGTATTTACTCAAATGTTTTAGGTGGTATCTGGAGTGATGGATTTTATTTTATCAATAACGGCATTATCAAGAAATCTGCCGGAACCGGCACCACTACTTTTGAAAGAATTATCCTAAATAACAACCATCTTTTTCAGGTGCAAACAGGCACGGCTTTGTTTGGTTTTCGCGCCAATGTAACTAATTCCGGAACGTTCCAAATAGAAGACGGGACAACTTGTACAATTAGCGGTTCGTACATTTCTTTTAATAACTTTTCTTCCTCGACGCTCAATAACGGTATCTTTGATATCGCCGGCACTTTCAAGTTTGACAACGCTAATATCGTTACGAATAATGCCACCATCAGTTTGGACGGTGTGAATTCACAGATATTGAATTCCAGCGATGAAAATGCTTTGGCAAACCTGGCGACCAACAACGGCAGTCTTACTTTTTCAAATAGCAGATCACTTTCCACATCTGCCGCCACCTTTACCAATAATGGCTCTCTGGCTTGCGGAGAAGGAGTTTTATCCGGCAGTGGAAATTTCACTAATGCTGCCGGTTCCACTTTGCTTATCGGTTCTGCGGAAGGCATCGCTTCTTCCGGTTCCACCGGCAATATTCAAAGTTCGGGAACGCGTACTTTTACTGCAAATGCCACTTATACTTACAATGGCAGTTCCGCTCAAATCACCGGCGATGGCTTGCCCGCCACACTCGACAATCTGAATGTAGAAAATAGCAACGGAGTCACCGCAACCAATGGTTTCCAGGTCGATGGAACATTAACTCTCTCTTCCGGCAATCTGGATTTGAATGGGAAAAACATTGTCCTCGGCACTTCGGCACTGCTTTCCGAGACTGCCGGTAATACCGTGAAAGGAAGCAGCGGCTCAATCCGGACAACCCGAAATTTGAGTGGAATTTCCGCTGAAAATGTGGGTGGTTTGGGAGCTGTGATTACCTGCGGTACCGATATGGGTAGTACGATTATCAGCCGTGGACATGCAGCCCAAGCCAGTGGCAGCAATTATGGAATTCTTCGTTATTTCGACATCACACCTACCACGAATTTTGGTTTGAATGCCACTCTCGGTTTCCAATATGATGAATCGGAACTGAACGGCATTCCCGAAACTCACCTCACTTTGTTCAGGTCTTCCGACGGTGGTTCTACCTGGCAGGAACAAGGCGGAGTTATCGATGAAGACAATAATATCGTCACGCTTTCCGGTCTCGACGGTTTTTCCCGCTGGACGCTCTGCGATACCGATTCCCCGCTTCCTGTCGTTCTTTCCTCTTTCACTGCCGAGATGAACGATAATGTTCCTACTTTATATTGGACGACGCAATCCGAAACGGAAAATCTCGGTTGGAATGTGTATCGGGGAAATGCAGAAACAAGTTGGGAAATCGGCGAGGCAATGCAACTCAATGCCGCACTCATTCCCGGCGAAGAAACCACCTCCACACCATCGAATTACTCATTTACGGATGAATATCCCGTTCAGGAAAATAATGTTTATTACTATTGGCTGGAAAGCATCAGCCTTAGCGGTGAGCTGGAACTTTACGGACCAGTCGGTTTGTTGGTGGAATTCGAGGAAGCACCGCAGCCTTTTTCTGATTTACCGGAAGTAACGATTTTGCAGTTGAATTATCCCAATCCGTTCAATCCCGAAACCAGGATCGATTTCGATATCAAAGACGGCGAAACGGGCGTTTTGACGATTTTCAATCTCCGCGGGCAGATCGTAACAAAACAAACATTTTCGGCAGGAACTCACTCCTATTTATGGCAGGCCGGAGATCAGGCGTCGGGAGTGTATTTGTATTGTTTGCAAACTCCTTCTTATAAACTGATGCGGAAAATGTGTTTGATCAAATAAAATTGAATGCAAAAAAAACCAGCTTCCTTCCCGAAGCTGGTTTTTTTTAATTTTTTTTTATTCCACCATCATTCTGATGATCAGGGTTTTACCTTCGTCGTCATCCACTTCCATGTAAAAGAGCTCGCCGGTTTCACCCGATGCCGCCATCTCCAGGATTTCTTGCCAGTTCACGTCGGATAAATCGACGTTCGAGCCACTGATCTGGGCATTCAGATTGCCGTTTTTTGGAATGAAATTCAGTCCGAACTTCGCCAATTTTAAAGGAATAACGATATTTACTTTCGGTTTCGCGATACCTTCCCGAATAACCTGAAAAATCATTTTTTTCCCTTTTATCGCCGGCTTCGTCCCGGGATTTACAGCATCCATCAATTGGGCTGCTTCCTCCGCCCCGATTTTTCCTTCTGCCAGCATTTCCAAGATTTTTCTTTTTTCATCCATGCTTTATTCCTCCATCGCTTTCAGTAATTGTTCAGCTTCATCCACGGTGATTTTCCCCTCTTGCAGCATTTGTAGAATCTTCTTTCTGCTGCGTTCATTCACTTCCTGCTTTTCATTTTCGTTCATTTCGGAAGAGACAAATTTATCCTTCACCACATTCACAACGCTGGAAAATGCTTCATCGGCTTTTTCTTTGATCGCCTCGATATCGATGTTGAATTCGATTTTTTTTAATTCTTTATTCATCTCATTCATCGCTTTATCGATATTTTTTTGGATTTTTTCGGTATCCGGCATCTTGAGGTGTTTGATTTTCTCTTTGGTTTGTTCTAATTTATCTTTGATTTTATCGATGTTGATGTTGGCTTGCTCCGGAATTTTATCGAAAATATTATCGAAAACCTGATCCAGTTTTTCGAGATTTACCTCGAACGACTTTCCGCCCATTTGATTAACCAGATTGATACTGCCAAATTCATTCTGAGCATTGATCTTCACACTGCCGGAACCTTTTAGCAATTCGAGAACATGGTTATCACCGGTTTGTTTGCGTTCGTATTCACCGGGCAGGCTCACATAAAACTTACCCATTTTGTTTCGGGCTTTGATGTTGTAATCCAGGTCGTCGGGAATAACGAGTTGAATACGTCCGTTGTCGTTTTCAAAATTGAACTGCCCTTTTTCCAAAGAGGTGAATTCATAATAAATTCCGCCATTCTGAGTTGTGATAATAGCCTGCGAGAATCCGGCATCGATAATACGGGTTGTACCGTTTTCGGTTTTGGCGTTTAGAGTGCCGGAGCAATGTTTCAGTTTCAGAGAACCGTTCTCCGTGCTTACATTCATCGCGCCTTCGCAGTCATTAGATTTTACCGAGCCATTCTCTGTTTCGATCGTTACTTCTGCCCGGCAATTTTCCTGCACCACCGATCCGTTTTCCGTTTGGCACTTGATTTTTCCCTGAATCGAGTTTAGCTTGATGCTGCCGTTTTCTGTGGTAAAATTCTCTTCGCCTTCCAAATCATTTGCTTTGATGCAGCCGTTTGTAGCGTGCACCTGCATCGTACAAAGACGCGGAATTTCCAAATCGATTCTGGCACGATAGTTGTGAAGTTTTCTGGGATCGGACACTTTGATGTGGAGAATATTCTGTTCTTCCTGATAATCGATGGTAACGATGTCATCTATTGTCAGTTCATTTTCCGCAGCCTGACTGCTTTCCATTTCCAGGCTCAATTCCACCGTTTGTTCTTCTCTGCCCCGAAGAAATACCGGAATGTTTTCCGATGTAACCTGTAAGGTCAAATTCGGTTGCACCTCGATCTTTTTTGTTTGTTTCATTTCAAACATCGTTACCTCCTTTCCCGCAATTTTGCCAGAGCTTCTTCCACCGACAAATTGCCCTGTTCGATCTCATCCAGAATGTCTTCCGAAACCACTTTCACAGGTTTGGTTTTGTGATCACATAAGATGTTCGTGACTTCCGCCAGTTTGTTTTTAATCGTCGGATAGGAAATTTTCAAAACTTTTTCCACTTCCTTGATATTGCCCTGGCAGCAGACGAACGTTTTTACGAATTCCTGTTGAGGAGCTGTGAGAGCTGCGAAATCGCCCACACCAAATCTGCCCTTGATGGTGGTATCGCAGTTGGGACAATGATACTCCACAATCTCCAGATTGGAATTACACACGGGACATTGCTTTAATCTTTTATTCATTTCTACCTCCAAATATGGGAGCGAAGATGATTTTTATATTAATTATGTCAATCTCATTTTTAATATATTTTATTTTTGAATTAATTTTATTAATTTAACATAAAATGACAAATATGAGAATCAGCCATCCGAATAAATGTTTTGTTTGACACGCGATCAGTAGTTTTACAGTTTCGGATTTGTAATAAGTTATTAATTTTATAATGAAAAGTCGGTTAGAAAAAATGAGTTGGAGGTGGCGAATGAATAAGCTAAGAATTAGTATTTTATTTTTATTTTGTGGTTTATTTCTTCAGGTTTACGGCATTCCGATCAAAATAGGTGAATTTAATGAGGGAGCATGTGATTTTGAACTTGTAAATAATAACTTAGTTTCAGCGAACCAATTTGAATTAAGGATTCATGACATAAGCGATCCCGCAACTCCCCAATTAATAGGGAATTATGTCATTGATCAGAACAACTGTGATACCCGGTGTTACTCGCTTTGTTCTGACGGTAACAGGATATACTTATTAAATCACATTTATGATTTTGAAGGAAATATTGTTGAATCCGAGTTTCTAATTCTTGATATTAGCAATCCGGAGGAAATTAGTTTATCAGGAAGGCAATCATTTTCAGGTGAAGCCAATTCCATAGCATGTCTTGGCAATAATGTATATGTTACATTCGCAAGCTATCTAAAGGGATACGACACTACCGATCCTGAGCAAATAATGAACATTTGTAATCTTGTCATAGATGGTGCTTATAATATTAATATTTATGGCAATTACGCTTATGTATGCTGTAAAGAAAATGGTATGTTAATCTTTTCCTTAGAAAATCCTGCCAATCCGGTTCTCCTTTCTTCTTATGGTAATGGATATAAGATGTATTATGCTCATGTGAATGATAATGTTGCATATATTTGCAATAGTAATAACGGCACGATTATTTTAGATGTTGATGATCCTGAAAAT